>CALKYM010000180.1 GCA_938003525.1 uncultured Planctomycetales bacterium
CCGCCACGTCATTGGTGAAATCGGCCACGGGGACCGCCGCCACCTCGACGGTCGCGGTCTGCCGTGTGCGGCGGAATTCGTCCCAGCGGGTCGCCGGCGTACCGCCCACCATCGTGCCCATGCTGATCACGTAGTTCAGGTTGTGCGCCAAAAGCTCGCTGCGGATGATGTCGAACAACTGCTGCGGTGTCACACGGGTCCGCGAGCGCATCTCCTCGATGATGCCCATGATCTCGCCCGACGTGACGAGGTCTTGCGTGAAGCGGGCGATCAAGCGGTTGATGCGATCGTCGCTGACGCGGATGCCGAGTTCCTTCGCGCGTTCGGCAGCGACCATCGACTGCACCACGCCGCGTTCACTGGCGCGAATCAACAGGCCCTGGTTGCGCAGCTCGTTCTGTTTGATTTGCGCGAACAGGCGATAAGTCTGAGGATTCAGTTGGCCGTTGGCATCGTTGAGCTGCCCACTGCGCTGCATGGCGTCCAGCGTGTAATTCAACAGCCGCGTGAAGAACTCGTTGGAGACCTGACGCCGCGCGATGAGCGATTGCAGCTCGTATTCATGGATGTCGCCGTAACGAGTCTCGACCACGACGCCCGAAGCGTCGGTCCGCGTCTGCAGGATGTCCCCAAAAATGGGGATGAAAACGAAGGCCAACATGGCCAGCACGCCGACGACGGCGAGCATCGTCTTCTGGTATTTGCGAAACAGCGAGAAGGGGCTTGCCATGCCTGCAGGGCTCCGTCGGGCTACCGGGGGGCGACTCGCGCTCGGCCAAATTCACTTGACAGCCCGACGACGCGAGCGTTAATCAGTGGCCCGGAGGCGATCGTGCCAGATCGCCGTGATTGTAGGTGTGATCGACGTAAATGCAATCCCATTCAGGAGTCCCGACGAGAGAGCCGGCCTCCGGGCGCGGCAACTCGATGCACCAAAGAAGGTGGCAGCGAGCCCCGAAATGGACCGAATCCGCGCTCGCTGCAAATTTTCATCAACGCTGACCGGCCGCGACGGCAGACCGCGCGAGGCCGTCTTCATGCCGAGGTTGGCCGAGCCAGCCGGTCCTTGAACACCCTGCGAACGCATACATGGCGAAGAAAAAGGCGGCCAAGCGAAGCGGCAAGCCACTGGTGATCGTCGAGTCGCCGGCCAAGGCGCGGACGATCGGCCGTTTTCTCGGCAAGGACTATCTGATCGAGGCCAGCATCGGTCACGTTCGCGATCTGCCCGAGGGCGCCAAACAGGTGCCCGAAAAATACAAGAAGGAAGACTGGGCCTACCTGGGCGTCAACGTCAACGACCAGTTCGAACCGATCTACATTATCCCGCCGGGCAAGTCGCAGCAGGTTCGCAAGCTGAAGGGCCTGCTCAAGGAAGCCTCGGAGCTCTACCTGGCCACGGACGAAGATCGCGAAGGCGAGGCTATCAGTTGGCACCTGCGTGAGCTCTTGCAGCCGAAGGTGCCCTGCAAGCGGCTCGTGTTCCACGAGATCACCCGCGATGCCATCGAAGAGGCGCTCAGTCAGCCTCGCGATATCAACGACGATCTGGTCCGCGCGCAGGAGACCCGCCGCATCCTCGATCGCCTCTACGGCTACGAAGTCTCGCCGCTCTTGTGGCGCAAAGTGCGGCCGCGCTTGTCGGCCGGACGCGTACAGAGTGTGGCGGTGCGGCTGATCGTCGATCGCGAACGTGAGCGGATGGCGTTCGTCAGCGCCGAGTACTACGACATCGTGGCCACTTTTGCCACGGCCGCCGGCGAAACCTTTCAGGCGCCTTTGATCTCGTATCAAGGACGCCGGGTGCCCAGCGCGCGCGACTTCGATCCGGCCACTGGCAAGCTCAAAGACGACAAGTGCCTGCTGCTCGATGAAGCCGCCGCACGCGAACTGGCCGAAAAGCTACTCTCGGCCACGTTCGAAGTTGCCAACATCGACGACAAACCGTACACGAGCAAGCCCTATCCACCGTTCACGACCAGCACGCTGCAGCAGGAGGCCAACCGTAAGCTGCGTTTCACGGCGCGGCGCACGATGCAGGCTGCTCAGAGTCTCTACGAGAACGGCCATATCACTTACATGCGTACCGACTCCACGCATCTGGCCAAGGAGGCAGTCGCCGCAGCCCGGGACCTCGTCGCCTCGGCCTATGGCAACGAGTATCTGCCCGACGCTCCGCGCACGTATCAGACGAAAGTCAAAAACGCGCAAGAAGCGCACGAAGCGATTCGCCCCGCCGGGCACCCCTTCGAGCAGCCCGACAAGCTCCGCGGCGAGCTCAGCGAAGACGAATTCCGCGTCTTCGACCTGATTTGGAAACGCACCATCGCCAGCCAGATGACCGACGCCCGTGGCCGTCGGATTTCAATCGAGATCGGCGGCCAGCAGGCTGTCTTTCAAGTGGGTGGCAAGACGATCGATTTCCCGGGATATCTCCGCGCATACGTCGAAGGCGCCGACGATCCCCAAGCTGAGTTGGCCGACAAAGAAACGGTGCTGCCCGCCGTCGAGCAAGGGCAGTCGCTCAGCGCCTCGGAACTCGATCCCAAGCGGCACGCCACGCAGCCCCCGGCCCGATTCACCGAAGCTACGCTCACCCGCACGCTCGAAGAACTGGGCATCGGCCGGCCCAGCACGTACGCCGCGATCATCGAGACGATCCTGGCCCGTGAATACGTCTTCAAACGCGGCAACGCATTGGTTCCGACTTGGACAGCACTGGCCGTGGCCCGGCTCATGGAAGGCCATCTGCCCGAGCTGATCGACTACCAGTTCACGGCGCAAATGGAGGACGATCTCGACGCAATCAGCCGCGGCGAGGCAGGGCAGGTCGACTATCTGAACGACTTTTACTTCGGCAAGGCCGGCAAGGGGCTCAAGGCCCAACTGGCTGACAAGGTCGACGAGATCGATGCCCGCGACATCTCGCAGATTCTCATCGGCGAAGCGCCGGTCCCCGATGAGACGAAGCCCGAGCCCCTTTACGTCCGCGTGGGTCGCTATGGTCCTTTCGTGCAGCACGGCGATCGGCGCGCCAGCTTGCCCGATGGCGTCGCGCCGGACGAAATGACCGTCGAAGCCGCGCTCGAGTTGCTGGAGAAAGCCAGCGCCGGCGACGAACCACTCGGCACGGACCCGGATACCGGCAAAGCGATCTTTCTCAAAGTGGGGCGCTTCGGCCCCTACGTGCAACTGGGCGATACCGAAGAGGAAGACAAGCCCAAGCGCGCGTCGCTGCTCAAAGGCATGGAGGCCGACGACGTCACATTGGAAGTCGCCATCGCGCTTTTGTCGCTGCCGCGCGATCTCGGCAACGATCCCAAATCGAATGAACCGGTGATGGCCTTCAACGGTCGCTACGGGCCTTACATCAAGTGCGGTGACGAAACCCGATCGTTACCCGCCGACGTTTCGCCGCTGACCGTGACGCTCGAACAGTCCCTGGAATTGCTCGCCCAACCGAAACAGCGGCGTCGTTTCGGCGAACCCAAGGTGATCCGCGACTTGGACACCTCGCCCGTCACGGGCGAAAAGGTCCGCGTGCTGGAAGGTCGCTACGGTCCCTACGTCAGCGACGGCACGACGAATGCGTCGGTGCCGAAGGACACGGCGCCCGATGCGCTGACGCACGCCCAGGCGCTTGATTTGCTGGCTGCCCGCGCCGCCCGGGGCCCGTCGAAACGCAAAGCCAAACGCAAGACGGCCAAGAAGAAAACGACGAAGGCCGCCAAGGCGAAGAAGACGACCAAGAAGGCCAAAAGCAAGGCCACCAAGCGCAAGACCGCCAAAAAGAAGAGCTCGGCCGACGGCGCCGCCGATTGAACAGGACATTGGCCCGCAGCGCGCCGCCCCGCCGCGATCGGCTCAGTCTTTTCCGCTGTCCGGTTCGGGTAGCTTGTCGCCCACTGCCTGGGCGTACGCCGTTGCGTGCGAGCGGCAGTGCGAGATGCTGATCAGAATCTGATCGACCCCCATGCCCAATGCCTGGCGTTTCGCTTCACCGTGTAAATGCACGGCCGGCTGACCGGCTCCTTCGCTGAGGATCTCCACGTCCCGCCAGCCGATGCCCCGTCGCCAACCGGTCCCCAGCGCCTTGAGCACGGCCTCTTTGGCCGCCCAACGCCCGGCAAAGTGTTGCGTGGCGTGTTGCCGGGACTGGCAATAGCGAATCTCTGCGGCCGTGTAGATACGGTTGATGAACAGATCGCCGTGCCGCTCGATCATCTGTGCGATGCGGAGACACTCGGTGATGTCGGTGCCGATGCCGATCGTCCGTTGCATGTCCGCTTCGCCGCTTCGGTTGTCGTCCGCAGAATGTAAAGTCGTCGCGCCAGCTCCTTCAGCATGGCGTACTCAAGCGCGCTTCAGTCCCGACGCCTGTTGCGCGCGAAGCAGCACGTCGCCGGCTTTGCGACGGGCCCGTTGCGCACCGTCGGCCAGAAGTTCGTCGACCCGCTCGGGATGCGCGGCCAACTCCGCGCGCCGCTGCCGCGGTTCGCTGAAGAACCGGTCGGCCGCTTCGAACAGCGCGTTTTTGACTTCACCGTACCCGAAACCACCGCGGCGGTAGAGAGCCGCCATCTCTTCGCGCTCGGCCTCGTTGGCCACCAGGCAGTACAGCTGATAAAGGTGATCGGAGTCGGGATCTTTCGGCTCTTCCATCGGTCGCGAGTCAGTCTTGATTCGCATGATCCGCTTGCGCAGCGGTTTGGGTTCCTCGAACAGCTCGAGCGTGTTGTTGTAGCTCTTGGACATCTTCTCGCCGTCGGTGCCGGGCACCTTCGCCGTGTCGGCGATCACTTTGGCTTCGGGAATCGTGAACGTCTCGCCAAAGTGATGATTGAAGCTGAGCGCCAGGTCGCGGCACACCTCGATGTGCTGCCGCTGATCTTCACCCACCGGAACGATGTTCGCATCGTAGGCCAGGATATCGGCCGCCATCAGCACGGGGTACGTGAACAACCCGGCGTCAGCTTTCAGCCCCTTCTCTTTCTTGTCCTTGTAGGCATGGCACCGTTCGAGCAGCCCCAGCGGAGCACCCGTCATCAAGACCCAACACAACTCAGACACCTCTGGCACGTCCGACTGCACGAAGACCGTGGCCTTTTCGGGATCGAGCCCCAGCGCCAACAAATCGAGGGCCGCGTCGCGCGTCAGCGATAGCAACAACTCCGCATCGCGGACCGTCGTCAGCGCGTGCAGATTGGCAATGAAGTAGTACGTCTCGTTGCCGTGCTGCAAGTCGATGTATTGGCGAATCGCGCCGAAGTAGTTGCCCCAATGGAAGCGCCCGGTGGGCTGAATGCCTGAAAGCACACGCATATCGCTTTTCCCTGTCTCGTCAGATCGCCTCGCGCGGCGTCGATTCTCAGCCGGACGACACCGGTGGATGCGGCTCGCCCGCGCCCGCCCCAAACCATCGCCCGCTAAGCGTTGTCGTCCGGCTGCGAGGCCTTGTGCACGGCTCCGATGATGTCGCGGACCGAGGCCGCCCGCAGCTCGTCCAAGGCGCCCGGCAGGGCATCGAGAATCTGCATCGTTGCCTGGGGATTGTAGAAGTTCGCCGTGCCGATTTGCACCGCGCTGGCGCCGGCGACGAGAAACTCCATCACGTCGTCGATGGTGGCGATGCCGCCGATGCCCACGATGGGGATGTCGATGGCGCTGGCCACCTGGTAGACGGTCCTCAGTGCAATGGGCTTGATGGCCGGCCCGCTCAGTCCGCCCATCCTGCCGCCAAGCAACGTCCGCCGACGTCGCCAATCGATAGCCACGCCGAGGCACGTATTGATCAACGACACCCCGTCCGCCCCGCCGTCGGCCGCCGCACGGGCGATGGAGACGATGTCCGTGACGTTGGGGGTCAGCTTGGCCAGTAGCGGGTGCCGGCAGACGCGCCGTGCGCCGGAAACGACCCGCTCGCACATCTTTGGATCCGTGCCGTAGTCAACGCCGCCGCTCACGTTGGGGCACGAGACGTTGAGTTCCACCGCCGCGATTCCTTCCACCTGATCGAGCCGCTCGGCGAGCTGAACGAACTCGTCGGCATCGTGTCCGGCAATGCTCACGATGATCGCGGTTTGCAGTCCGGTTAGATACGGCACGTGTTTTTCGATGAACGCGTCGATGCCGTCGTTGTCCAGCCCAATCGAATTGAGCATCCCGCCGGTCGTTTCGACAGTCCGCCAGGGCAGGTTGCCTTTGCGCGGTTGTTGAGTGATCGTCTTGGGCAGGATGCCGCCCAGGCGATCGAGATCGACCATGCCGGCCATCTCGCGGGCGTAGCCGAATGTGCCGGAAGCGACGAGGATCGGATTGGCCAACGACAGCCGGCCGAGATTCACTGTCAGATCACAGCCGTCGCCGGTCCGGGGCGCACCGTGCGTGCCGCGCTGGCGAGTCGAAGATCCTTGCTGAGACGACATCCCGGGCAATGTAGCTCTGCCCCCGGAGTGCCGCAACGAGCCTGCGCCACGTCGAGCAGCCTGCCACCTGCGAGCAGCGGGCGATCGCGCGACGCATCATCGCGTGCCGGGCTGTTGGTCAGGCAAGCGCTAGATGATGCCGCCGTGCGTGCGGTAGGGCGTGTGGTGGTCGGGTTGATCGAGATGCCAGAACCGTTCCCAGTCGTCGAGGAACAGCCGCAACCCCTCGGAGGTGTAGATCAACTGCCGCGTTCGACGGACGGGATCGCCCGAGTACGCCGGGAGGACACAGCCAATCGACGTCGCGGCGCAGAGGCTGATGAGGATGGCGATCAGTACGGCACGCATGTCAAAACCCTCCCTGGGACGCAGCCTGCCACGTCGAGACGGACGCTCACATCGGTGTGAGCGAGTTACTCTCGTGCAGTCCGCGCGAGCCATTGCTTGCGGCTCGAAACGATCCTGTATTCAGAACTTGCGGTGACTTGTTCCAGGCAGGCCGCGCGTTGCGCGATGGGAACCGCGTAACGAGACGCTGGCCGGTTGCAGTGTGAGACAAGCTTGATTTGATCGCATCGCCCGAACGGGCGGGTCGGGACGTTCAACCGGTACCGCCGGCATCGCTGCCGTAAGGTGTTGCTGCGCCGGATGTTGGGCTCGCCGCGCTGGGTGGAGCCATGCCATCCGGTGTTGCGGGCTGCTGATTGTTGGCTTCGGCGGCGGCGCGAGCTGCTTCGCGGGCTTCCAGCTCTCGCACGCGCTCTTCCATTTCCTTGCCGGGCTTGAACGTCACCACGAACTTCTCTGGCACAAACACTTTGGCGCCGGTTCGCGGGTTGCGAGCCTTGCGGGCGGCTCGCTTCTTGACCTCGAACACGCCGAAGTTGCGAAGTTCGATCCGCCGGTCTTCGACCAGCGTCTCCACAATGGCGTCGAAGGTCTTCTGGACGATTTCCTTCGTCTTCAATTGGGTCAGACCGATCTCCTCGGAGATGGTCTTCACGATCTCTTTCTTGGTCACGGCCGAGTCTCCCCGGAGCAGGGCGCCGTGCTGGGTGCACCCGGCCGCCCCGAAAGCTGTTGGACGCTCCAAGTGTAAATGTCGTAAGTACTAGAGTCAAGGCGGAACCCTGCATCCCGGCACGAAACCAGGCTGATTGGGTGCGTCGACCGGCCGTCTCGCCTTGGTCGGCGGCTACGGTCGCCTGAGCGCAAGTCACAATTGCCAAAGAGCTTATCACGATGCGTGCGGTCCAGCGGCCACCGATTCGTTGCAAGTTGAAACCAGATTTACACTTGCAACAACAGGCGCGCATCTGCCGGCTGCTGCGCACCTGGTCTGTAGAACCCTTATCGGCGCCCTAACCGGCAAACTTCAACTGATCGAAAAAGTTGCCTCGATTAGGGTGACGACGGCCTGATTTTGGCGGAGGGCACTGCCACAGCGAGGCTCGCAGCGCAAGCGGCGCCAGCCCCGTCACACGTGCGTCGTGCTGCGCTGCTTTTCGATGTGTGCCAGCGAGTACAACTTGCCGCGGCCGCTGCCGGGGCAGACGTCGCAGGTTTCCTGCCACGTTTCGGGGGTACGCAGATTCGAATCCCAGAAGGGCCACGTGCGGCACTGCCGCGGACGGTCTTCGTATACGGTGCAGCGACGCGCCTCCCCATCGAAGAAGACGCAATCGCCGTTGGCGAATTCGACCAGGCTCTTGCGAATTCCGATCTGCCGCACGTACTTCCGTTCGAACTCTTCAACTTCCAGATCGAACCGCGCCGCCAGTGCCGTGATCTCGGCCTTGTTGACCCACACAAAGCCGGGGGCGCCGGTGCAACAGTCGCCGCACTGCGTACATGCGAATCGCAGTCCGGTCTTGTACCAGGGGGGCTGTGAAGAATCGCGACGTTGCTTTTGCCCCACCGAGCGCTTCTTGCCCATCGAGTTCTCCTGCCTCGCAGCATCCTTCATTCAACCACGGTGGCTGCCGCCAGATCGCTCACAGCGGAGACGGCCGCTTCGACTTGTTCCAGGCTGTTGAAGGGACCGGTGCTCAGCCGCACGGTGCCACCGAAGGCCAATGTGCCGAGTGCCTCGTGGATTCTTGGCGCACAGTGCAGACCGGCCCTCACTTGTATGCCGTGCGTTGCGTCCAACATCGCGGCAACATCCTGCGGCTCGGTATCCGCCACGTTGAAGCTCACCACGCCGACGCGCTCGGCAGATGAATCGGATCCGTAGAGTCGGATGCCCTCGATGACGCCCAGGCCCCGCATCAATGCCTCGGCGAGTTGCAGTTCGTGTTCACGGATCGTACTGAGCCCTGTGTCCAGCAGGTGCCGCACTCCCGCGGCCAGCCCCGCGAGTCCCGGCACGTTGAGATTACCCGCCTCGAACTTCTCAGGCAGCGTCTCTGGCTGCGCCGCGCTGTGGCTGTCGGTACCGGTTCCTCCCTGTCGAAACGTGCCCAAGTGCGCGGCGGCAGAAGGCCGGACGTACAACACGCCCGTACCGAGTGGACCGAGCAGGCCCTTGTGACCCGGCGCGGCGAGCAGATCGACGGGCAGTCGCTCGACGTCGATCGGCAAGTGGCCCAGCGATTGAGCAGCGTCGACCAGCAACATCGCAGGATGATCGGCCAAGCCCTTCGCGATCGTTTCCAGCGGCGCGATCGAGCCAGTCACGTTCGACGCGTGAATCACCGCCGCCAGCCGCGTGTCGTCGCGTACGGCATCGAGCACCGCATCGGCGGTGAAGCAGCCGTTTGTATCGCACGCAACGTGTGTGACGTCGACATTTCGGTTGTCTTCGAGCCAGTGCAGGGGCCGCAGTACCGAATTGTGCTCGGCGGCCGTCGTGACGACGTGGCCACCGCCATGCAGGGCGCCGTGCAGGGCCATGTTCAGGCTGTCGGTGCCATTGTGCGTGAAGATGATCGAGCGCGGGTCCCGGGCGCCGACCAACTCTGCGACCAAGCGCCGCGCATCGGTGACAATGCGGTCGGCTTCCATGGCCTGCCGGTAGACGCCGCGTCCAGCCGGAGCTCCGACCTCGCGCATCGCGCGATCGACGGCCTCGTACACCGCGTCGGGCTTGGGCCAACTCGTGGCGGCGTTGTCGAAGTACAGGCGCGACGTGTTGGGAGGGGACATCGTGCGTCAATCGGGCCCGATGGCGTCTATCGAAGGCGTTCAGCCACCGATCTGATACATGGCTCGTTCCGGGCGGACAAACTCAGCGCTGTTGATGCCGTGTCCGGCCTTTTTTGCTTTCACGCACCGATGCAGCAACTCGGCGAGTTCCGCGTCACTGGCGCCTCCGCGCAGCAGGCTCCGCGCGTCCCACTCTTCGGTCGAGAACAGGCAATTGCGCACCTTGCCCTCGGCCGTGAGCCGCAGCCGGTCGCAACTTTCGCAGAACGGCTGCGTGACGGGATTGATGAAGCCCACCCGCCCGCGACCGTCGGTGTAGGCGTAGTCGGTCGCCGGTTGGCTGGGGTCAGCGCGCACGACAGGTGCGAGCGGACCGATTTCCGTGGCGATCACAGCGCGGACTTCTTCGCCCGAAAGAACCTGATCGGTGACCCAGCCGCCATCGGCATCGAGCGGCATGAACTCGATGAACCGTAGTTCGAGTCCGTGTTGACGGGCAAACGAGGCCAGCGGCACGATCTCCGCTTCAGTCAGTCCGCGAATCGAGACGGCGTTGAGCTTGATTCGTTCGAAGCCAGCGTCGATCGCCGCGAAGATCCCGTCCAGCACGCGGAGGAGTCCCTTGCGCCGCGTGATGCGCTCGAACGTCTCTTCGCTGAGCGCGTCGAGGCTGATGTTCACCCGCTCGAGCCCCGCAGCCCTCAGCTCGCGCGCCTGGTCGGCGAGCAGAATTCCGTTGCTCGTCAGGGCGATGTCATCGATGCCGTCGATGGCGGCTAACTGCGCGACCAGCTTGGCCAACTCCTGTCGTACCAGCGGCTCGCCGCCGGTGAGCCGCACACTGCGAATCCCGAGTCTCGCTGCTACGCGGACGAAGCGCGCGCATTCCTCGAACGTGAGGATCTCCTTCTGCGGCTTGAAGCGGACGTTCTCGGCTGGCATGCAATAGAAGCAGCGGATATTGCAGCGGTCCGTGACGCTGAGCCGCAGATCGGTATGCATCCGACCAAAGGCGTCGACGAGTGGGCCGCAGACCTTCATGCCCGATCCACCTTGGCGGGAGTTGCTCGCCGCTCTTTATCCGGCGGAGGTGGACTGCGCTGATCGAGCCCAGTGGTGCACGCGGACTCTGCGGCGGGATGCACCCACTCGTGAGTACCGTCGGCCCAGTGCTCCTGTTTCCAGACGGGTACGACCTGCTTGAGCGTATCGATCAGCCACTGTCCGGCCTGGAAGGCTTCGCCGCGATGCGGTGAACTGACGGCGACCGCCACGCTGGCTTGGCCCAGTTCGAGATGTCCCAATCGATGTACGATCGCGCAGCCTACCAGCGGCCACTTCTCCCGCGCGGCAGCTTCAAGCTCTGCCATCTTGGCCAGCGCCATCTCGGGATACGCCTCGTAGTCCAGCGCCAAAGTCTGCTGCGAACCGGTCATCTCGCGCACGGTGCCGAGGAACAACACCACCGCTCCGGCTTGGGGCGAGCCGACCTCATCGAGGAGAGCCGCCGTATCGATCGGTTCGCGGGTGAGTCGGATCATCGAATTCGCTGCACTGTCGCGCAGGGCGTTCTCACTTTCTGCGGCACAACTCGAACGCCGCATGCACACTGCCATCGTATCGCCACGATGGTCTACTGAACAGCCGCACACTTCGGCGAACGCGACGTGCCGGAGAACCACTCGCTAACCACCGCTGACGGGCGGAATGCAGGCCAGTTCCGCATCTGCAACGACGAGCGCATCGTCGGACACGTAGTCGTGATTCATGGCGATCATGAGCTGAGCCTGCATGGGAGCCAGCGCGGGGACAGCTTCGACCAGACGCCGCCGCACATCGCCGATAGTCGCACCTGCCGGCAGCGTCAGCTTCACTTCGTCGCTACCCGCCAACTCGCGGGCGACGGCGAACATCCGCACGCATACTTTCAGATCACTCATCGTATTCGGCTTGGCGTATAGTTTGGCGACTCATCGCGTCAAGTGACCACCAGCTCATCGCAGGTGGCGGTGAGCTTCGAGGCGATCTCTGGCATCAGGCCGTACGAGAGCGCCAAGAGTTTGAGCGGATGAATCGTGGGTTTGTTGGCACCCTGTTCCATCTGGATCTTGCAGGCGCTGCACTCGGTGGTGCCAGCCTGTAAGCCAGGATGCCGGAGGTTGGTGATCAAGGGCCACCCGGCCCGCATGCTGTCGCGGAAGTTCTCACGCTTGAACCCGAACGTGCCCGCCATCCCCGAGCAACTGTCGGCCATCCGCCGCGCCGACAGCGCGGGAATGAGCCGCAACAGGTTCCAGGCCGGTTCGCCGTTTCTGAGGGCTTTCACGTGGCAGGGGACATGATAGCCCAGTGTGGCGTTGATCGGCTGGAAATCGAGTTGCAGCTTGCCCTGACGATGCAGCTTCCAGAGATAGCCGCACGCCTCGCTCGTATGGTCAGCCACCAGCCTCGATTCTTCATCGCCCAACAGCAGCGGATACTCGTAACCCAAGCAGAGCGCCGCGGCCGGTTCGGTACAGACGATCTCGTAGCCCTGCCGCACGGCTTCCACCAGGATGCCGACGTTGTGCCTTGCGAAGCGCCGCGCCCGTTCGATCATGCCGGCCGAGAACATCGACATGCCCGAGGGGAGCTGGCCTGGATGAACGAACACGCCGACACCGTTGTGTTCGAGGATCGCCACGAACGCCTCGGCGAGTTGCGGGTCGTGGAAGTTGGCGTAGGTGTCGACGAAGTACAGGACTTTCGGTCCCGCTTGCCGCTCCGACTTCGTCAGGCGACGGCGGGCGGCGAGCTTCAAGAAGCTGCGCGGGGCATAGCGGGGGATCTTGCGTTCGCGGGCCAGCCCGAGCAGCTTTTCGAGTAGCCACCGGGTCTGGTGATTGCTGATCAGCCAGTTCGAGAGCCGCCAGATGCTGCCGCCCATCATGCCCATCAGGTCCAATCGGGCGAGCAATCGTTCCCGGAGCGGCAGTCCGTTTACTGCCACGTATTCGCCTTTGGCTTCGGCCATCATGCTGGGGATGTCGACGCCGGCCGGACACTCCAGGCGGCACATGTGGCAGTTCACGCACAGGTCGGCCACCGCCTTGAAGTCCTCGGTCGCCACCGTCTCCGGCGGCAGTTGGCCCGTCAGCACACCGCGCATCAGGTTCGCTTTCGCCCGCGGTGTCGCTTCTTCGCAAGGCTCGAAGCGAAAGATGGGGCACATCCGCACTTCAGGTCCCTGGCTGCGGCAGGTGCCACAACCGTTGCACGTGCGGGCCATATGTGCGAGCTGCTCGGCCGACCACTTCAACTGCAGCGGCACGAACGGGCCGGGAGGCGGCTCGTCAACTGTCGCGGCCGTGCCGTTGCCAGCTTGTGGGTCGTGAAGCGTGACCGGACGCAGTGTCGTGGGCAGTGGTTCCGCGGCGTCACTGGTGACGATCTTGCCCGGGTTGAGAAGATTGTGGGGATCGAAGATCCGTTTGATCTCGCGGAACACGTCGTACAGCGGCCCGTATTGTTTCTGCACGAAGCGGGTTCGAGCCAGGCCGTCGCCGTGTTCGCCGCTGATGGTGCCGCCCGCAGCCAGTGCAGCCCGCGAAAGGTCGCCAGCCAACTCGTGCATTACGCGGACGTCGTGGTCGCTGGTCAGGTCGAGAAAGGGCCGCAAGTGCAACTGTCCCTGTACGGCATGGCCGAACAGCGAAGCAGTCACTTGATGATGCTTGAGGATGTTCTGTATCTCGACCACGAATTCGGGCATCGCGTCCGGCGGGATGGCCAGGTCTTCGACAAAGGGCAGGGGCCGCGTCGATCCCTTCAACCGGTAAAGTGTGGGGACGACGCGCCGCGTCAATTCCCAGAACAATTCCATCTCGGCCATATCCGAAGCGATGCGCGCCTCGACTGCCGGCCCCGTCGGTCCGGTGACCGCCGCGCTGACGTCCTTCAAGCGTTTGCGCACGGTCGGCGCATCGTCGCCGTCAACTTCGACCAGCAGCATCGCTTCGGCACGCGCGGGGATGAGCAAGTCGTAACGAACCTCGGTGTCGCGGGCCAAGCTGAGCGAACGACGATCGAGAAGATCGCAGGCTGTCAGCCCCAGCGGAGCCAGTTCCAGGGCGGCGCGCGCCGCAGCTTCGAGGCTGTCGAAGAACAGCATCACCAGCCCGCGCCGCGCGGGCAGGGGGTCGGTGCGCAGTGTGGCTTCCGTGACGATGGCCAGCGTGCCTTCCGAGCCGCAGAGCAGTTTGGGGAAGTCGATCACGTCGTCGCGCAACACGTCGCCCAGTTGGTACCCGCAGGCGTTCACTGGGGCGCGCGGCTGACACTGCTCGATGAGATGGGTCGATCGGGCCAGAATCGGGGTGAGCTGCTCGATCAGTCTCCCCCGCGGGTCGTCGCTCGCCGCCGGTAGTGCACCCATCGACTCGCAACTCAGTTCGACCACGTCGCCCGAGGCGAGCACGGTCTGCAGGCTGACCAGTCGGCCGCGCGTCGCGCCGTATTTGGGCCAGCGGCTGCCGGTCGCATTCACCGCGATCATGCCGCCCATCGTGGTGACTTTGCTCGTCGCCGGATCAGGACCGAACAATCGCTGCGACGATGCCAGGTGATCGTTCAAACGATCGAGCACCACGCCGGGTTGCACGCGGACTGCGTCGTCGGAAACGTGCAGCACGCGCCGCAGGTGTCGGGAGAAGTCGACCACCAGCCCCGGGCCGAGCGACTGGCCCACGAGGCTCGTTCCTGCTCCCCGCGCGTGGACCGGAAGGTTGTGTTCGGCTGCGTACTGGATGCAGGCCACGACGTCTTCTGTATTGCGCGGCTGCACGACGGCCAAAGGGCGGATCTGAAAGATGCTCGCGTCGCTGGCGAAGAGCTGCAAGTAGACGTCGTCGCAGCGCACTTCGCCCGCGACGATGCCGCGCAGGTCTTCCTGGATACGAACCCGTTGATCGTCCATCGCGACTCTGTATCAATCCGAATGGGCCGACAGCGTGTACCCGATGATACGCCAGCGGCCCGCTTGCGGCCCAGTGGCAGCGGCAAACGCACGGGGGACTTGCTCGAGCGTGCTTGAAAGAACCGGGCCGACTGCCGGCGTGCGTGGCTGCGGCCCGCTAACGATTCTTGCCGTAGATCAACGTCATGACCTCAGAGCGGCTCGAAAGATTCGAGCGGAACAGCCCGCGCATGGCAGACGTGACGCACAGGCTGCCGGGCTTGCGCACGCCGCGAATGGTCATGCAGGTGTGCGTGGCTTCGATCACCACCGCCACCCCGCGCACGTCAAGTTCCTCGACCAGCAAATCGGCGATCGTCTCGGTCATCCGCTCTTGGACTTGAGGTCGGCGAGCCACCACGTCGACCACCCGCGCCAACTTGCTGAGGCCGACGACGCGACCATTGGGCACGTAGCCAATATGTGCTTGGCCCATGAATGGCAACATGTGATGTTCGCACATGCTGTTGAAGCTGATATCGCGGACCAGCACGATCTCGTCGTACTTCTCGGTGAAGAACTTCCGCAAGTGAACGCGAGGATTCTCGTGCAGCCCGCCGAACAACTCGGCGTACATCCGGGCCACTCGGGCCGGAGTCTCCAGCAGCCCTTCGCGGTCGGGATCTTCACCCACCGCAGAAAGAATTTCCCGCACGGCGCGCTCGATGCGGGCTTGATCCACGCTCGACGAAGCCGGCGCCGCCACTTCGTTCGGAGGGCCGTTCTCCTGGTGCGCCGCGGTCTTTGCAAGGGGGTCCGGCATGTTCATCGACCGATCGAAACCTGGTTGACCGCGCAGTTTGGCGCGAGTCGTTCACTGATCGGATCGTAGGAGCGCTACAGGTGCAGGTCAAGCGAGCGTGCCAACGGACATACCGTTCAGTTTGCGCTGAAATCGGGCGGAAAGGGGCCCTCAGGCATGACGGGCCGTTTTGGTTCGCGCAACGCGGCTTCGAGCGGACCGGCCAGCATCTCCGCGCGGCGGTCGACGTCGAGTTCGCCAAGTAGCCGTAGCTTGGCCTCCATCGACAAGTCGAGCGAGAAGGCCAACAGGTCCGTCAATGTTCCCAGCGAAACGGATGCGTTGAGAATCGGCTCGAAGGGTTTCGCAGCGCTGGGATAGCGCTCGACGGCGGCGCGCATCGCTGCGCTCAGCCGCGCGTGCAACTCACCGCGCTGGCCGTCGCCCACGCTGTCGTAACGGTCGGGCAATAGCTCAGCCCGGGCCATGCGAAAGCTGCGCTGCGGTTGGATCTCTTCTCCCAGCCCGACGCGGCCCAGTCCTTGCAACAACAGGTTGTAGCGACCGTCGTCGAGCTTGCGATACGTCGCCACGCGACCCAAACAGGCGACTGGATAAACGGGCGGCCGTCCTTCGTAGTCGTCTTCCCAGCCGGGCGCCAGCACGGCCAACGCGATGAGTCGATCGCCGGCCAGCGCATCTTCCATCATCTCGCGATAGCGCGGCTCGAAGATGTGCAGCGGCTGCAGCGCATGCGGGAAAAAGACGAGGTTCGGAAGCGGAAAGACGCGCGCCCGGCCACAGAAATCGTCGGCGTCGAATTGGGCATCCTGTGCAGCCACTCTTTGCCGCCTCCGGGGCCCAATGAACGCAACTCGCCCGCGAAACGAGCGAATCGTCTACGCAACGACTCTTGTTTAGCATACCTTATGCATTGCTCGCGAAAGCGACTACCCAAGCTGCCCCGCGTCGGAGACAGCGGGCGCCGGGCGGTCTTCACAACCCTCGCCGGTGGCACGCCGAACCACGCTCGGCCCCGCGGTGTGAAGCGCGCGGTCCTCCGATCAACTCAGGCCGACATGACAGAAGACTTCACCGGCTTTCAGGAGTACCTGATCGAGCGCAAGCATTCCGCTGCGCGACTGCTCGAGATCGAGGACTGGCAGGTGCTCGATATGGCCGCTGGCGAACTGCACGTCGCCTGTGCGCTACCGGAAGCCGTGCTCAATTCAGCCGGGATGCTCTTTGGCGGCTTCACGCCCACTTACGTCGATCTGCTTGCCTTGTGGACGGCCATGACAACGATGGAAGGGCGCACGGCGTGGCTGATGACCGTCAACATGCGGGTCGACTACTTCGAGCCGATCGTCCGGCCCGGCTTTCACGCGCTGTCTCGCGTGCTCAACATCCGCAAGCGCGACTACCTGATCGAAACGCGGCTGGAGAACGATCAGCAGACGACGCTCGCCTACGCCGTCACCACACTCCGCAAAGTGTCCGACATGCAACTCCGCGCCGTTCCCGGACCGAAATCGGCGGACAACTAGCGCTCGAGCGTGTATCGATCGCGAAGCGGGTGCCACTGCTGGCTTGCCCAGCAGTGAGTGGCTCGTGCAAGGCACTGCTGGGCAAGCCAGCAGTGGCACCCGGGGTTCAGCCCATGGGAGCCTGAACCGCTCGCTAGTCCAGCACGGGTTCATCGGCCTCCGTGGTTTGCATGAAGGGCCAGCCGGTCAGCAACACCGTGGCCACCAAGCCGACGGCCAGTCCCTGCCAGGCACCGAAGATGGCCAGCGCCATGCCGGTGGTCATCGCCACGCCCCGCTCGACGTTGTTACGCGGTAGCGCCATGCCGATATAGCCGCAGGCGAAGCCGGTCAGCATGATCGTCATGCTCAGCGCGACCGGCAGCATGGGTCGGAAGAACGACGTGATCGGCATCAAGAACAACAGGATCGGCACGCCCCAGAAATAGTAGGCGGCGATGCCGCCGAATAGTGAATCCATGGCCTTGCGGCCATCCTTGTATCGCTCGGTCACCACGACGTGCACGCCCGTCCAAAGTGGGCCGTGCACAACCGGGAACGGCCCCGCCACCAGCGCTTGCAGGGCGTTGCGAATGCTGATGTTGAAGTGTGTCCGCGTCGGATTGATATCGATCTTCTCATCAGGGCGATGGGGCTTCGCGGCATACAAGAGTTCGTTGGCAGTCACGATATCACCGAATCCGATCACGTAGACGATCAAGGCCAGCGGCACCACCTGCCACAGCACCAGCGACCAGAATTCGCGATCGTCAGGAATCCCGATGCTTAGCGGGCTCAACTCCTGATACATCTGCGCAAAGGGCGGATTGTGGATTCCCCATTCGATGGCGAAAAAGAATTCGCCCGCCGCGGGCCCGATGATCATGGCAACGAGGAATCCCGGCGCCAGTCCAAGACCCGCGAACACGCGCAGCCACCCGTATTGATGTTTCCAGTGTGCGATGGGCATCGAGAACATCAGCAGCAAACAGATCACGACGGCTACTGAACCACTCCAGGGGGCGCGGGCCAGATAGCTGCTGGTGCCTTCTGCAAAATCGAGTTCGTGCATGAAGGCCGCCACGCCCGCGCCAAAGATGATTCCTGCCTTGAGCGGGAGCGGGATCTTCTCGACGAACAGACGTCCCAGCCCCGTGATGCCTGCCAGAAAGAAAACCCCCGCACAGCACAGGGTGAGCATCGTGATGAACTGGATCGATTGCAGTTGATCCAGCCCGGCGCTCGACTGCACTTGTCCCAGCGCGACGAGAATCAGCGGGATGGCCGGCGTGATCCAACCGTGGCAGTAAGGGTCGCCGAAGAGCAGTGGAGCGGCGCCGATCAAGAACGCCTGCACGATCACGATCGCCAAAGCAACGTCATAGCCGAGTCCCAAGTAACCCTCGAGAATGGGAATCAATCCCATCCCCGTCGCCCCGGCGACGACGAGTCCTTGAATCGTTTCGGGCCATTCAAAGCGGAAGTGGTAGAAGGGAATCCGCAGGGTGAATATGCCCCAGCGGATGCCGGGCTGCACTTCGCCATCTTGACGTTGGGGGAGCATGCACCTCGCCTGCGATTTGCGCCACGGTTTCATCAGTGGAAGTGTGGTCTCAAGCCGCGCATTGCATCGGCGCGAACACCACGGATGCGGTGTTTATAGCGGCCGCTCGGCGGCGCCGCCACGCAATCTATCGTGCGGTTGTTCCGTCGAGCATCGCCGCGAGGGAAACCGGCGCGGTGGCCTATTGCCTTGACATCGCTGGGGGCCACGTCGAGAATCGACCGCCTGCGGGTGACAGTCTGCTCAACCTTCTCTCTTCGCCGTCGTTCCAGGATGGTCGCCAGCGCCGACACGAAGCGGCACGCCGCGAAAATTGTCCGTCGTCTGCGTGCCGCTTATCCCGAGGCACGCTGTGCGCTCGCGTTCCGCTCGCCGCTGGAGTTACTGGTGGCAACAATTCTCTCGGCGCAGTGTACCGACCAGCGCGTGAATCAGGTCACGCCCGGGTTGTTTCGCCGCTACCCGAACGCCAAGAAGTTGGCGCAGGCTCCTATCCGCCAACTGGAAAAGGCGATTCAAAGCACGGGGTTTTTTCGCAACAAGGCGCGCAACATCAAAGCCTGTTGCCAACAACTCGTCGAGCGGCACGGTGGACAGGTGCCCGATTCGATCGACGAACTGGTCGAACTGCCGGGCGTGGGACGTAAGACCGCGAACGTCGTGCTGGGCACCGCTTATGGTGTCGCCTCGGGTGTCGTCGTCGATACGCACGTGGGGCGGTTGTCAAAGCGGCTCGGCCTTACCGAACACTCGCAGGCCGAAAAGATCGAAACCGATCTGATGGCACAACTTCCGCGTCGGGAATGGATCGACTTCAGTCACCGCATGATCCAACACGGTCGCCGGGTGTGCATGGCCCGCAAGCCAAACTGCGAAGCCTGCACGCTGGCGGACGTTTGTCCCCGCCATGGCGTGAGCGCGAATTGACGGGCCGCTGGGTTATTTGAAGAGCGAGGCAGTCCGAGATGATTCTTTCCGGTCAGGAAATCAGCAGACGGCTTGGCGGCGATATCGAGATCGAACCCTTCGATCCCGAGCGGTTGAACCCCAACAGCTACAACCTCTCGCTGCACGACGAGCTCTTGGTCTACGAAGAGCTGGTGCTCGATATGAAGCGGGCCAACCGCTATCGCCGCATCGAGATTCCGCCGGACGGTCTTGAGCTCCGCCCGAATCTGCTCTATCTCGGCCGCACGGCCGAGCGCACCGAGACGCGGAACTTGGTGCCCATGATCGAGGGCCGCTCCTCAGTCGGCCGGCTGGGGCTCTTCGTCCACGTCACCGCCGGGTTCGGCGACGTCGGCTTTGAAGGCTACTGGACACTCGAGATGTTCGCCGTACAGCCGGTGCGCATCTATCCGGGCGTGCCGATCTGCCAGATCTTCTATCACGAGATCACCGGCGACTACACGGCCTACGCCAGCAAGTACCAGCACAACCGCGACATTCAGCCGAGCCTCTTGTTTCAAGAGCTCGATCCGGAGCAGGAAGGCGATCCACAGATGCGGCTCGACTTCGGGCTGGAGCGGTCGCACAGCTAGCCGATCATTCCGCTCCGCCTAGTGGAGCGTCAGCCCGATTCATTCGGGCGACGCGCATGCGATCGCCAAAGACGCAAGTGCTTTGGCGCAGACAACATTGCAGTGCTCCGCCGGACAACTCGTACCTGACAACTACGTGTTGACCGAGCACGAGCCCGGCAGGTGCTACATCACCGCGAAGTAATTGTCGACGGCGAAGTCGAAATACTCGGGCGTGAGCGTGATCGGCAGCTTGCGATAGAGACAATAGTTCCGCACCTGCATCAGCAGGTCGCGGGGATGGCAGCACCGCATGGGGCGTCCGGTCTCCTCGTAGTGCGTGCGGATTAAGTAGTCGATCACTTCCTGGTCGTACTCGAAGCCCAGCTTGGGGCACATGAGCTTGAACAGGTCGATGAACTCTTCGGTCGTCGGATCGACGACGTCAATCTTGTAGGGAATACGCCGCAGGAACGCGTCGTCCACGAGGTCCTTCGGTTGCAGGTTCGTGGAGAATATCACGAGCTGATCGAAGGGCACCTGGAACTTCTTGCCGTTGGGCAGATTCAGGAAGTCGTAACGTTTTTCCAGCGGCACGATCCAGCGGTTCAACAGCTCGTCGGTCGTCATCCGTTGACGTCCAAAGTCGTCGATCACCAGCGTGCCGCAGTTGCTCTTCAACTGCACGGGCGCTTCGCTGATGCCGCTAGTGGTCGTCGTCACTTCCAGGCTGTCCATCGTCAGTTCACCACCGACGACGAGCGTCGGCCGGCGAATGCGGACCCATCGTTTGTCGATCCGCCGGTCGTCGATCAGACCGCGGTTTTCAGCGATCGGCAGTTCTTCGTGGTTGGTGGGGTCGAAGATGCGAATGATCTCACCGTCGATGCCCAAAGCCCGGGGGATCCAGATCGCTTCGCCGAAGGCCCCCGTCACGCGCTCGGCGATGCTGGTTTTGCCGTTGCCCGGTGCGCCGTACAGAAACAGTCCGCGGCCTGAGTTGATGGCCGGGCCGAGCCGTTCGAGCATCTGTTTGTTGAGCAGCAGATCGCTGAACGCGCGGTGCAGGTCTTCCTCGGTGGGATGCTGTCCGACCAGCGACTGCGCCTCGACGCTGGCGATGTAGTCGGCCAGCGAAACCGGGGCGGAGCCGAAGTAGGTGCAGTGGTAGATCAGCCGGCGGCCACGCTCGATGCCCAAGTCGGTGAGCTGGTACTCGTAGTCGTTCATCGCGGCCGCACCGCGGTAGACTACCAACTGCTGCGTCTTCAGTTCGCGGAGCAGACCGTCGACCAACTGAAATGGCAGCTTGACCTGATCGGCCAGATTGCGACCCGTCATGGCGCCGCGCGCGACGAGGCACTTGAGCAACAGGGCCTCGACCTCGCTCTCGCTCAGGTGCGCGGCGCGAAACGTCGCGGGCTCGACCGGATACCATTCGCCGTCTGCTGCCGGTTCGCTACCTTCGCGAACACCGAACTCATTCGCCGGTCGGATCGCCGGCGGCCGCGGCTCCGTCCCGTCGCTCAATTCGTAAATTCGCTCGACCAGCCGGTCCAAATCCCGGTCGCCGCCCGACTGCGGTCCGCGGTCGTCGTTCTCGCGGTTTGCCTCGGGCGCATCGGCCGCTTCGGTATCTACCGTTTCGGCGGGCTCGTCGACGATGGCCGCCTGTTGCGCTTCGGCGTCATCGTGATCGGGCTCGGTTGTCGGAATGTTGGCCCAGGCCGCGGCATCTTCCTGGCCGTCGTGCGAGCCAAAGAGTCGGGACAACAGGCCTTCACGCTGGGCGTCGGACATAGTTTTTCTCGCGGCCAGAGGCGACGTATGGCAACCGAAATCGCGCTACCCGCCGTGGGGCAGCGCGCAGACGAATGGCCCGAAAGAGTGGACCCTTGCAACGCTAGGTTGCGCGAGGGGGAGGGGCAAACCGCCTGTAGCCCTAGGCGCAAATACTCCTGCGAGGTTCGCGCAGAGAACGTCGTGGCACCTCACCGCAGGACGTGGTCTTCGCCACCGCCCGGCCCAGACAAATCGCAGACGATCCGGTAAAATCCGCGATCGACACGCTGATCGCGAAGAAAACAGCCCCACACGGACGCCACGCGGCGCGATTGTAGGCGTCCTGAGCAATCTGACGAGGAAGCTGACGATGAGCCCTGATGCACCGAACACCGATCCATTTGGGGCCCGGGATACCTTCCAGACCGGCTCTGGCGATGCCGTGCTGTATCGCCTTTCGCGGCTCGATGAGCAGGGCGTCTGCCAGGTCGCCAAGCTGCCCTATTCGATCCGCCTGCTGCTCGAAGCGGCGCTGCGCTGTTGCGACGGTTATGAAGTGACCGAAGAAGACATTCGCAACGTGGCGTCCTGGAGCGCGAAAGACTTGCCGTCTGTCGAGGTACCCTTCAAGCCCGCCCGAGTCGTCTTGCAGGATTTCACGGGCGTGCCCTGTCTGGTCGATTTGGCCGCTATGCGCGGCGCGATGAAGCGACTCGGAGGCGATCCGCGCAGCATCAATCCGTTGATTCCCGTTGATCTGGTCATCGACCATTCCGTGCAGGTCGACCGCTTTGGCTCCAGCGATGCCTTAGAGCTGAACGTCGAAATCGAGTTCCAACGCAATCGTGAACGTTACGAGTTTCTGCGTTGGGGCCAGGAGGCGTTCGACGGCTTTCGCGTTGTTCCGCCGGCGGTGGGAATCGTGCATCAGGTGAACCTCGAGTTTTTGGCCAAGGGGGTCTTCCTGCGACCCAGCGGCGGACAGAACGTGGCCGTGCCCGATACGCTGGTCGGCACCGACAGCCACACCACGATGATCAACGGTCTCGGCGTGTTGGGCTGGGGCGTGGGCGGCATCGAAGCCGAAGCCGTGATGCTCGGTCAGCCCATCTACATGCTGCTGCCTGAAGTCGTCGGATTCGAACTGACCGGCAAGTTGCCTCCGGGCGCGACGGCCACCGACCTGGTGCTCACCGTCACCGAGCAGTTGCGGGCGCACGG
>CALKYM010000181.1 GCA_938003525.1 uncultured Planctomycetales bacterium
GGATTTCATTGCGATTTTGCGCTGCGGCGAGAATAATGATTTGCATCGCCGTGGCGCCGCAAACACAAGGCCGTTCTGGCCACAGTGGTCGGCTCTGAACGTGGCAAAGCGTCGGCGGCTTGCGTTGGCTGCCAACGGGCCTTGGGCTCGTCAATGCAGGCACTGCGTCGGCTGCACTGAACGAGTTCGGGCAACGTGTAAAGGTTTCATCGTCGTGCCTGTCGCCTCACAGCTCCTGGCCGTGACGCTGCCTGCTACGTTGCAAATCGCCTTGCTCATCGTGATGTGGTTGTTCGTAGCAGGAGCTGGCTTCAAGTGCGTGCAATGGATCCGTCGTCCGAGCGCGAACACGTTGTGCGCAATGTCGCTGCTGCTTGCGACACTGGGGGCGGGAAACTTCTTCACCGCCGTGACGCTCTCCCAACTCGTCGAACCAACCTGGCCAGTCGTGGAGCTCGCGGCAGCCGGTACTCTATTGCTGCTCGTCGCTGGACTACTTGGGATTGCCGGACTCGTGCACTGGGCACGCCATCGCGACTTGTATCAACAGGGCGTCTGGCAAGCCGGCTGGGCCATCGGTCTCTCCGGAGTGCTGAGTGCGCTGGCCGTCGCCTTCATCCTCAGACAAACATACGAACACGCCGCGCAGCCACTCGCCCAGCAGCCCGCAGAACAAGCAGAACCCGCTACCAGTCAGGACGCAGACGAAGCGCCAGCGACCGAAGACGTCACCGCGATAACAGCACCGGAAGAGGTCGATGCAGAAGACGAACAAGAAATCCAAGTAGAACAGTCGCTGGAGTTCGACGAACAGAACTTCCGCTACACGTTGCCTGGTGAGCCATGGCAGCACGTCCAACCACGTGCTGGCTCCCAAGGTGACGTGTTGGTCAAGCTGGAGCACCGCAATCCGCACGCGATTCTTCTTGTGAAAGCCGAGAAGCTGACTGCCGGCGCGAGCGCGAACGTGTTTCGTATGAGAGACTACGTCGTTCAGCAAATCGCCGACCGGTCCAGCGTGGCCGACGTGCGTGAAGAGGAGGAGCGAGTTGTTGGCGGATTGGAAGGCATCCAAGTCGCACAGGTGGCGATGGTCAACGGTGAACTGACCCGTTATGTGCACTGGGTCGGCCAGGGTGGTGGCCAGATGTACCACCTCGTGCTGGGTAGCCGATCTTGGACGCAGGAAGAAACGTTCGAAGCTGCGGCCGATCTCTTCGGTCGGTTCTCGCTGATCCGACCGCTCTCTGAAGTGGAAGATCCCGCGGAACTTGCCAGCGCGATCGATACCGATCTGCAGGCATCGGTTGATCCCGAAGGCATGCGAGTGTTCGAAGAGTTGAACTTCAAATTCCATCTTCCAGACGAGCCCTGGAAGCAGGTGAATCCAGAGAGGACGATCACCGACGACGCCCGGATCGCGCTCGAGCGAACGGACCCTGCAGTGTACCTCTGGGTGTTTGCCAAAGTCGTTGAACCGGGTACAAGCCCCGATGTCAATGGCATCCTGGAGGCAGCGAAACGCCATCTTGACGAAGCGGCCACCGCGTTCGAGCTCCGCGATGAACATGCCCATGCCGTCGCCGGACTCGACGGTACGCGGATCGCAATGGCCGCCGTCGTTGATGGTGCGTTGCAGCGTTACGTCAACTGGGTTGGCACCAGCAGCGCGCACACGTATCGCCTCGTCGTGGCCAGCCCGCAGTTGAGTCAGGACGAGCTGGTCACCGCAGCGGCAGAGCTCTTCGAGCGATTCGAACTTATTCGACCCGTTGGTGAGTTGGGCGACGCGATGGATCTCGCTGCCGCTCAGGACGGTGAAGGCCGCGCGCTCGCGAAGCGCGGGAATGAACGCATTCACGAGACGCTCAACTTTGCCTACCAGATGCCGCCAACTCGTTGGGAAATGCGCGATCCTGCTGAGATCGAACACGACCCGTTGTTATTTTTTTTGACCGGATCGCCCAAGATTGGATTTCGCTTGCAGGCGTTCCAAGAGGCGCTCGAGCTTGATGCCGATTTGGAGCTCGCTGTCAATCGCTATCGGGACGGATATGAGGCGGCTCCACCCGTTCCGAGTTGGGTGGGGGAAGAGCGTCGTGAGGTCAACGGTATCGAAGGGCGGCAGCTCGAATGGACCATGCCCTGGCAAGGACAAACGCAGCGGACCATCGCGTGGATTGGATACCGAAACGGATACTCGTATCAGCTGGAGGTGTGGACGTTTAGTGCATCACGCGACCGACTGCGTGCAGCCGCCGATGAGATGTTTCCCCTGCTGCGTCAACTTGATGCGGACCGCGTCGCTCCGCCTGTCCCGCCGCTTGCGGATGTCGAGAATCCTCGCTATGCGTTCCGTGTTCGCTTGACGGACAGTCCCTGGCTCATGCGCGTCATCGACGTCGCGCAAGACTCGAAGACATGCTTTAAGGCGGAACGCGCGGATCACGGCGGGGATATCGTGGTCTTAGCTTACTGGATGTTTGGCGAAGATCCGCCGCTCGACGGCCTCGCCAAGCAGTTTTTCGATCCAGAGCGAGACGAACTTCGTGACTATCACACGATCGAGGTGCATGCCGACGCTGATCCCCCTCACAAGCTGTTTGGCTGGATCGACAACGGCACTGAAGTGCGGGCTCGAGTGATCAAGCAGGGCGGCTTTGCGTATGTGATCGTCGCATCGGGCGACTATGGAGCGGCCGACGTCAGTTCTGAGCAACTGGATCGTGCGCTTGACATGGTCGAGTTTATACCGCTTGAGCGTGAGTTTGAACTCGAGGAAGCGACTCGAGGTGACCACGCCAGTCTTATCAATGCGCTTGGCATCTATGCATACGAAGCTCGCGACTATGCAGCAGCCGCGCGCTATTCACGCCGCGCGTTCAATCTAGATCCCAGCGAGGCCTGCCTGTTCAACGTCGTGAAATCGCTGGAAATGCAAGGTCGGCTCAGGGACGGGCTCTTCTACTTGGAGGAACACATCGAATCCGTTCCCTCCAGCGCACAGCTCCAGTTGCAGCGGGCCAGGTTGCAGGATCGTCTGGGCAACCGTCGTGCTGCGCTGGCGACCTTCGAATCACTCTTCGCGACAGGATATCGCGACGACGATGCAGTCATGGAGTACGTGGACGTACTCTACCGCGAAGGCCGTCTGCAGGAGGCAGTGCAAATGCTCGAGGCGTATGTGGCGGAAGGCGCCTCGACACCGGTGCACATGCAGTTGGCCGAGTGTTATCGGTTCTTACACGAGCACGACCGGGCCATTGATGTGCTCCTGGCCGAGCAACAGCGTGTGCCATTCAACCTTGATTTGGTGATGAGGTTGACCACCATCTATTTCGACGCCCGGCGCTATGAAGAGATGTTGGCGACCGTCCATCGGATTTTGGAGCAAGGTCAGCGATCACCGCAGGTCTACCTAGCCAAAGGACAGGCCGAGTACGGGCTTGGTCGATTTCAAGAGGCGCAGCGTTCATTCGAATTGGCCCTTCGCGACAAGCCGGACGATTCGACGCTCAAGATATATTTGGAACTCGCTGCTCAGGCGCTCAAAACCGATACGACTGTGGCCAACGCGGACGGTGAGCGCCTTGCTACTGCCGAAGGAGCGGTCGATACCATTCACGATCAGATTGGTAGGGGCGCCGCGTTCTTCGCCGATGGCGAGTGGTCCAGCGACGAGTTTAACTTCGCTTTCGAGGCCCCGCCGTCAGGCTGGTATAGCGTGACGCCGTCGCTCTTCAATGCGGATGCGACGCTGGCGCTGGCACACTTCAATCCGAACATGTTTTTGACCGTCAGCGCCGCGCAGGGCGTGCAACACAGCATCCTCGATCTCGATGCGTTGGCCAAGACAATGCGTACCGCCGCTGAGAGCTCAGAATCGGGCGAGGAGCTCGTCAGCGAACAGCGTCGCAATCTAGGAGGCGTCGACGGTTTGCTGTTCGAGTGGAAGGAAGCACTAGGCGACCAGCGCGTTCATAAGTTTGGATGGGTTGGCGTGCACAACGGTTTTCTCTTTCAACTGACTGCGTGGACCGTGCCGCCGTATGAGGAGGCGCTTCGTTCAGCGAGCGACGAACTGTTTGCGAGATTTCGATTGCTCGATCCGTCGAGGCATGCACCCGTCGACGATGCGCCGAATCTCGTGCAAATCGACCATTCGCGTTATGGTTACGCCGTCGATCAGCAGCGAGGTGACTGGGTCTTCTCCGAAGAACACTTTGGGAAGTACGTCGTTGGCGGCACGCTGTCGGCTGGCTCGAAGTTGGTCGACGCCTCCTTTTACCTGCTGCCCGTCTATCTGTTCGAAGAAGATCTGAGCTTGGAGGACGTCGCCCAGGTGCTCCTGGCGCGGATGAATTTCGTCTATCCCGGCGACGAACTCCAGTCGGTTGACAAACGTGGCGATGCCAATCCACCAGAGTACATTTACCACGGGCAGCGCCAGACGGAGTCTGGACCGAGGGACGTACGCCTGCGCGTCGTCAAGCATGACGGGTTCGCTTACTTGATGGCTGCATTCGCTGCTCCCGGAGCACTGCAAAAAGTTCCCCAAGCCCTGGATGAATCGCTGTCCTTGGTGCGTCTCATCCGCGCTCCTCCGCTTGTCAATCTGAGCGGCGACGAACTGAGAAGTCACGCGGAGTTCTTTGATAGTGCCGGCCTGATCGCTTTTGCCTCGGGTGATCATGCTGCTGCGCTACGACACTTCATCCGCGCATTTGAGTTTGAGCACAAGAATCCCGCGTATCTCAGGCACGTTCTCGCTGCCCACCGAGAGCTGGGACAGCTCGAAGAAGCGCTCGCGTACTTGGATCAACAAGGCGGCAAGTTTTCCAACAACACCGATCTCCAACTCGAACGAGCCGATTTGCAGATCGCGGTCGACGACTATTTGAGGGCTATTGAAACCTACGAGGCGGTATTCAACTCGGGCTATCGCAACGACGGGGCCTTCTACGCCTTTGCCAGCTTGTTGGTTTACGAGGATCGCCTCGACGATGCGATCGCACGGGTCGAGGCGTATCTCGAAGAGGGCGGCGCGACGGACCTGCACGTGTTGTTGGCCAGCGGCTATCGACATCAACAGCGATTTGACGAGGCACTCGAACTGTTGCTGGCCGAACAGCAGCGTGTGGAATTCAATCTCGATCTCGCGCTGCAATTGGGCGAGGTCTATCACGACGTGGAGCGATTCGACGACATGCTGGCCGAAGCGAACCGCCTTGTAGAGCGCGGCTACCGCACGGCGGACGTGTACTGGTTGAAAGGACGCGCGGAACATGGGCTCGACCGGCTCGCCGCAGCCAAAGCATCTTTGGAGCTGGCGCTCAAGGCCGCGCCGGGCGACGAAGGAATAATGGAGGCCATCGAAGTCGTTTCGGCACAGTTGGGCGAAGGGGACAACTCGGCGGTCAAAACGCCCATCGCGGCCGTCGAAACCCCCGCGGCGATTCGCCAGGTCTTGCGTTCCGAAGCCTCGACTCCACCGGAGGAGTGCGATGCGTTCTACGTCGAGCGTTCGACGGCCATCGAGTTTGTACCCGGCGAGCGCTACAGGACGACTCAGGACAGCACCGTCGAGATCGTCCGCCGCGCGGGCCTGGAATACTTCAGCACGTTCGAGGAAGTCTTCGACGGTGTCGCTGAGCGGATCTACGTGAACCATCTCACGGTGCGGGACGCCCAGGGCAACGTGGTCGTGCAGGGCGATCCCTCGACCTATTACGTGCTGGACAGTTCTGCGTCGGAAGAAGCCACCAACGACCGGATACTGCACGTCCCGGTACCGGGTCTCGAGGTTGGTTACCGGATCGAATACCAGGTCACACGCGAAGACATTTCGCCGCCTGATCGCTTCCCGTTTATCGAACGCGTCTTCTCCGACGGCTTTCCGATTCGCTCACGCCTGCTGTATGTGCAGGCTCCGCTGGAGACGCTGGCCTACGACCATTCCGAGGGCATAAAGCCAGAGACCGTCGCAGGCGGGATTTACTGGCTCGTGCAAGAACCGCCCGTCTACCAATACGAACAATACCAGCCGGATCTGCCGGACTTCTTGCCGACGGTGTGGTTGGCGGGCGCGGATGCTGCTTGGGAGGAGATAGCGGCCGAGTACTACAGCGCCGTCGCCGACCGCCTATCGTCTCAGCCAGAGCTAACCGAGCTGGCGCGGCGCTTGGCCGGTGAAGATGCAGACCAGGCCGCGCGAATCCTGGCCGCGGCCGACTACGTCCAAGAGCATCTCCAGTATCGAGCCATCGAATTTGGCGTGCGCGGCCGCCGGCCCAACGACGGCCTGACCACGCTGCACAACCGCTATGGCGACTGCAAAGACCACTCCGTGCTGCTGCACCAACTTCTCACGGCCATCGGCATCGAATCGCAATTGGCCCTGGCCCGCACCGATGGCCCGATCGCCGAAACGTTGCCCGACCTCGATCAATTCAATCACATGGTTGTCTACGTGCCGCAGTACCAGAACGGGCACGTGTTTGACTGCACGGGCAAAGAGAACGACTTGCGACTGACGCCGGTGTCGCTGGCCGGCCAAAAGATTCTGCGTCTCGCACCGGGCGATGAAGGGGGACTCGTCGAGGTGCCGACGGTGCCCGCCAACGCCGACTATACGGACTGTCGCCGTGAAATCGCAATTGCCGAATCGGGTGATGTGACGGTCCGCGAGGCGATCTCCTTTCACGGCTACCACGCGGCCGTCTTGCGATCTCACTTCAAAGCCCTCGATGCATCTACACAGAAGACGTCGCTGGCGGACTTTGTTGCGCCCGATGGCACGCAGGCCGTCGTCACGGCGCTGGCCATCGAAGGGCTTGAGGATAAGCAGCAGGGGGTGACGTTGCGGGCCGTTTATCGAATCCCCGCTCAGTTTCTCGTCACCGGTGACGCGCTCGTGGGTCGTGTGCCGTGCGCCTGGGACGACTGGTATCTCGACATCAGTCAGACGGCGCCGCGCCAGACGCCGATGGAACTGCGGATGCCGATCAATCTCGTGGCCGATGTATTCGTACGTCCCCCGCCGGATTGGCAGTTCGATGATTTGACGCCCTGGAACGACGCTGGCAACGAGCACCTGGTGAACTGGAATGCGTCCGCCGCGGATGAAGACCACGGCGTGCGTTTCAAGTACACGGTCCGCATTGCCCGTGGTTCGATGTCCGCCGCGCAACACGCGTCCTTCGAGCAGGCGCTCGACCGACCACTCTCGCTCTTACGCCGCCGGCACGTCCTGCGCAAGCCGTGATCCGGCACACGTTCGTCAAGGCTCGTCCGGCCCCATCTTCGAGTACGCCACGTGAACTCGTCTTGCCTGCGCATCGGTTTTGTCGCCACCCGGCTGGAAGGCACGGACGGCGTTTCACTCGAAGCGTTCAAGTGGGCGCAGGCACTCGAAGAGTTCGGGCACGAGTGCTTCTACTTTGCCGGCACCAGCGACCGCCGGGCAGCGCGCTCGCGCGTCGTGGCCGAGGCGCACTTCGAACATCCGGAAGTCGTGAAAATCAGTCGCGACTTGTTCGACGACTACCGCCGCTCGTCGGCCACCTCGGAGGCCGTGCAAGAGTTGTGGCGGAGCCTGAAACGTGAGCTGGACGCTTTCGTAGCCGATTTCGAGATCGACGTGCTCGTCGTCGAAAACGCGTTGGCGATGCCCATGAACGTGCCGCTGGGTCTGGCGCTGACCGACCTCATCGCGCAGACGAACATCCCCACCATCGCCCATCACCACGACTTCGCCTGGGAGCGGCCGCGATTCGCGATCAACGCCGCTGAAGACTATCTCCAGGCGGCCTTTCCTCCGTCGATGCATCACATCTACAACGTCGTGATCAACTCGTACGCCGCCACAGAACTTGCGCGGCGGACCGGCATGCGTTCCACCACGATTCCCAACGTGATGGACTTCGACTGCCCGCCCGATGAGCCGGACGAGTACGCGCTGACGCTTCGCGACGAATTGGGCATCGACGCCAGCGAGGCGCTGTTGCTGCAGCCCACGCGCATCGTGCCCCGCAAGCGAATCGAACGGACTCTTGAGCTCGCGTGTCGCTTGGACTTGCCCTGCGTCGTCGTGATCTCGCACAGTTCGGGCGACGAGGGCGATCAGTACTTGTCGTATCTGCGCGACCTGGCTGCGCGGCTCGAAGTGCGGATGATCCTGGCTGCCGACCGTTTTAATCTGCACCGCGGCACCACGCCCGATGGACGTCCCATCTACTCGCTGGCCGACGGCTACCAACAGGCCGATCTGGTGACCTACCCGTCGTCCCTGGAAGGCTTTGGCAACGCTTTCCTCGAGGCCATCTACTACCGCTGTCCGCTCCTGATGAGCGCCTACGAGATCTATCGCATGGACATTCGGCCGAAGGGATTCGAGGTCATTGAGTTCTCAGACTTCATCGACGACCGCACCGTGGAGAAGGCCCAGGCCATTCTAAGCAACCGTTCGCGCGCCGCGGCGATGACCGAACACAACTACCAAACCGCGAAACGCCACTACTCCTACACGACGCTCCGCCGCCGACTACGAGTGCTGCTCGATCACCTGACGGGAGAGCTCTACGGGGGATAACGGCGCACGGCGCCCCACCGGTGGCGGTTCGCATGTCATCCGACACCGCTTACCTCGGCGAATTGTGTCATGTCGAGGCAGTAGTGAACGCACCAAAACCAGAGCACATCGCGCGCACGTTGTAGGACCAAGATCACGCCGACGCCCAGACCCGCATCGCGAATCAGGCCGAGGAGCTCAATCCCTGTCGCCCCCGCCGAGAGCATGGCAGGGATGTGGCCGGCGGCGAACAGACAGGCAACGATCACCGTGGCCGAGCGACTGCCGATCGCGGCGGCCAGACGGACGAACAAGATGGCGATCGTGACGTCTTCGAGAAACACTTGCGCCATCTTATCAATGTGCTCGTACTGCCAGATGCGGGTCATCAGGACCCACGGCGGATCAGTTCCCGTTCGCAGCAATGAGTACGCGGTGAGGCTGAGAAACGCCAACACCAGACCCACCAGGAGTCGCATGGCGAATCGTTCCGACGAAAGCCATGCTGTCGTCCACGGCTGCCGGCGGAGAATGACGACCAGCAGGATTGGTAGGAAGATCAGGCCTTGATTGATCGCGCCCGCGATCGGACCGAAGAAACCGTGCTCGGGCAAGCGAATTCCTGCGCTCCACAGTTGCCCCATCGCCAAAATGCCGAGACCGCCAACCAAGGCGATCGCAAACTCTCTCCAAGGTCGCCGAAAGTCCACCACCGGTCCCTGCGGCCACACCTGCGGCAACAGGCGATGGACGACCAGCCAACCGCACAGAGCAACTAGATAGCCGGCCACAAGAGGCGGGTAGTGTTCTTCAAACATCACCACGACCCACTGTGTTGCTCCAGCCTGAGACTACTCTGGGGATTCCTGCATTCGTGTGGCCCACGCGACGGCTTCCGTGCGATTCAAGAAACGGATCGGCTTTTTTTGCGGCCATTTCGTACCGAATGTCAAGTCATCACCAATGTCAGCCGTCCAGTCCACCAGTTGGCCCGATGCGTCGAAGACATATGCTGATGGGCCTGAGGGCAGAAGGGTCGCGGACCGGCCCAGAGCTGTGAGGTGCGTCTCGCTAGGGCCTAGGTAAAAGTCCTCGGCCGTTGCTTGCCACTTCATCCAATTGGCCAAGGTGGTGACTTGCGCTGGTGGGGTGGCTCTCGTGCGCAAACGCTTCTCGATGGATGTGAAGCCGGCCAAAACCAACAGTACTAGCGCGCCAGCGATCGCTGCGATCATGGTGAACAGCCGCCATCTGTACATCAGAATTGGACGATGCTGCATTCCGCGATACCGGTGGATAACGCGTCGCGAACGATTCACCGTCGTTCACGCACCCAAGTCAAACAACTGCTCAGCGTTCTTTAGAGTAATTCCAAACCTTGTCCTCGATGGCTGCCGGGAGATCGTCGTGCATGCGCACCTGGAGCTCCCCACCTTCGGGTGTGTCTTGAAACGTCACGATACCGAGTTCCTCGCGCGCGATAAACTCACGGTCGTACAATGGTGCGCGCCGGTCTTTCCAGTCGGCCGCGCGCACGACGATCGCCCCTTGGCCCTGGCGCTGGACGATCATTTCACCGCGGTAGGCAAAGCGACTTCCGAGCCGCCGCCAACCAGTGGTGGTGCGCACCAGCGCGGCGAGTTCCGTGCGGTCAACGCCCGATCCCCAGGAGTACGTGTACACGAGGTCGTCCTGCCGGTCACCGTCGATGTCCGCGACCAGTAACGAAAGGATGCCGTCACCGCCCCAACGTTCCGTGAGCGGGATCACATCATTTGCAGCTACGGCAAACGCAGCGCTTTCCAAGAGGCCATCAGTGACTCGGAAAATCTGAATCCGCAGCGTTTCCCAAGTTGCATCGGGAGTGACCTCCAGGAGCGGAATCTCGACAGCGGGGTTCATCTTGGGATTGGCCTGCATGACGTGCCGCCGCACAAGCGTTCCGGCGGTAGCGATGCCCACGCGCCCTTCTTCGTCGCCGAAGCCAGCGGCGCCGCCCGCAAGTAGCAGCAGGTTGGCGAGTGCACCTACGGCAAACCGATGTGGCATCGTTCTTTCCCTCATACCGGCGATTGCAGCATCTCTCTGCGCAGCGCGCTTACTGCCCGCACCTGCACAGTGTCTGAAACCGTGAGGCGACGAGTTTGTGTCGCTTAGCGAACGTCATAGGTTCAGTGGCTTGCGGAAATCTTCAACGAGTTGCAAAACTCTGCCACGTGGGGATCGAGAACGCCTTCGCGAGTTCGGCTGTAAACTTCGACGTAGATGTTGCGGTTGTCGATCCAGTAGTTTTCCAGCCAGATGGCTTGCGACGGGCTGACGTACACCAGTCGCCGCCCGAGAGCGCCGTCGCGATCAATGCGTTCGTCGGTGATGAGCTCGGTACTCGTCACCTCGGTTCGTTCGGTCAGGTTATCGAGCGCCCGCAAGATGCCGGCCTCGTTGAGTTCCACATCCTGTCGAAGCACTTTCAGGCTGTACGACGTCCTCGATGACTCGTCGACGGCCTCCACTTCCAGCATCTGCCCGTTTCCGCCTGCCCCATCACCGCCGCCGGACTTGATCGCGTACTCTCCGGGCATCGTCACGGAAACGCCGAATTCGTCCGAGGAGAATTCCCGCCACTCGGGCACGATTGCCGACCCACTGCAGCCGGCCATGCAGGCGAGAGCCGCCATCAGAATCCCAGTTCTGCCAACATCATTGCCCCCGGCCATCGACGCTTCTCCGCAGAACAAACGGCTCGTTGAGACTCGTGTTCCTGCCTGAACTCGAGACGCGCGCTCCCCGCTCGGCGCCGCCTATGGTAGCGGTGCAACAATGCCCTGTCTCGCGAAGTCGTCTCGCCGCTATAATCCCGCGCCTTTTGAAATCCGATGAATGACTTGGAGTCCCCCTGCGATGTCCATGACGCCTGACACCGGCAAACGCATCGGTTTTGTCGCCACGCGGATTGCGGGCACCGATGGGGTAAGTTTGGAGATCGCCAAGTGGGCTCGCATTCTGGAGCGAATGGGGCACACGTGCTTTTACATCGCCGGTCAATCAGATCGCCCGGCCGAGCGTTCGTCGGTCATTCCCGAAGCGCACTTCAAACACGCGCTCGTCGATGCGATCAATCTCCAGGCCTTTCGTGAAGTCCGGCGGACGCCTGAGTTGACTTCGCAAATTCACGAGCTGCGGTGGGTCATCAAGCAGAAGTTGCAATCGGCCATCGCGCGGTTTGAGTTGGACGTGGTCATTGCCGAGAACAGCCTGGCAATTCCGATGAACATCCCGCTGGGGCTGGCGATCGTCGAAGCCTTCATGGAAGGGGAGTTCGGCTGCATCGCGCATCATCACGACTTCGCCTGGGAGCGGGAGCGATTTCTGGTCAACTCGGTCGATGACTTTTTGCACACGGCTTTTCCGCCGCATTTGCCGCAGATGCAGCACGTGGTGATCAGCACCATGGCCGCCCGCGAATTCGCCCGTCGCACCAGTCTTTCATGCCGCGTGATTCCCAACATCATGGACTTTGATGAGCCGGCGGCACCGGGCGACGGGTTCGACCGAGACTTTCGCCCGTCGCTCGGTTTGCGCGACGACGACATCATCATCCTGCAGCCGACGCGGATCGTGGCGCGCAAGGGCATCGAGCACTCAATCGAACTGGTGCGTCATCTGAACGATCCCCGCTGCAAGCTGCTGTTGACGCACGCTGCCGGTGACGAAGGAGACGAGTACCTGCAGCGGGTGCAGAAGTACGCAGCGCTGATGGGCGTCGACGTCGTGTTCGCCGCCGATCGATTCGATGAGAAGCGCGGAGAAAGCCCCGACGGAAGCAAGCAGTACTCCTTCGAAGATGCCTATCGCCACGCCGACCTGGTCACCTACCCTTCAACGTACGAAGGCTTCGGCAATGCATTCCTAGAGGCGATCTACTTCAAAAAGCCTGTGCTTTGCAATCGCTATGCCATCTATCGCACCGATATCGAACCCTGCGGCTTTCAGGTGTTGTTGATGGATGGCTACTTGACCGATGCGCTCGTGGAGCAGGTCCGCCGCGTGCTCGACGACGCCGAGCTGCGCAAGCAGATGACCGAGCACAACTATGCCGTGGCGGCCCGCTATTTTTCCTTCCAGCGGGCCGAAAACGAGCTCCGCGCCATCCTCGCCAAACCGACACTGTGCACGACGCGGCAGGTTGTCGAATAGCCTGATGACTTGCTCGCGACGTCGCCAGCAAGCCGCTGGTCGTCCGCTAGACGGTCATTCGTTAAGATGAACCTGGACGCGGCGCAGCGTGCCACGCTGCTGAGGCACTGCCGATTGCGGCTAGTGGAGCGTCAGCCCGATTCATTCGGGCGACGCGCAACGATCGCCAAAGACGCAAGTGCTTTGGCGCAAACAACAACCTAGTGCTCTGCCGAACGGCTGCAACTCGAAAACTGAACGTTGACGGAGCACTAGTCCTTCGGCGTCTCGTGCACGGGGAGATTGACGACGATGAGCGCACTGGGGCTGATCTTTCAGGAGATCCGGTACCGCAAGTTGAACTTCGCCTTGATGTTGCTTGGCGTGACGATGGCGGTGGGGCTCTATGTGGCCGGCGCAACGGTCGTCGAGGGATATCATCGCGACGGAACCGACGAGATCGCGCGACTGGAACAAGAAGCGGAACAAGAGCTGGCGCGGCTGGAGGACGAAACCCGCAAGATCATGCTCAAGCTGGGTTTCAATCTCAAGATTCTGCACCGCGACACGCGAATGGACGACTTCTGGTCCGAGGGCTACATCGAACACGACATGCCGCAGGAGTATGTCCACCGGCTGGCCAACTCCGATCAGCTCACATTGGTCACGCATTTGGTCGCCACGCTGCAGCACCGCATGACCTGGGAGGGTCGCAAGGTGCTGCTGGTCGGTTATCTGCCTGAGACGCCCCGCGCACACGAGCGGGCAAATCCCAAAAAGCCGATGGGCTACAACATCGAGCCCGGAACGGTCTACGTGGGTCACGAGCTCGCCGCCGACCGAAAAGAGGGCGACACGCTCGAGCTGGAGGGCCGCGAGTTCCGCATCGCGAAGGTTCTGCCCGAGCGCGGCAATGTCGAAGACGTGATGCTGGCCGTCCACCTCAACGACGCTCAGGAGCTGCTCGACAAGCCCGAGAAGATCAACCAAATTCTGGCCATCGGCTGCAAGTGCCAGGGGGCGCTGTTGCCCAAAGTTCGCGCACAGCTCGAAGAGGTGTTGCCCGAGACGAAGATTTATGAAGTCGGACCGCAGGCGCTGGCCCGCGTCGAGCAGCGGGCGGTTGTGGCTGAGGAAAAGAAGACTATGCTCGCCCAAGTTGCCGCCCATCGACAACAGCGGCAGCAGCGGATGGAGTCGTTCGCAGGCATGGTCATTCCCGCCGCCGTGCTGGTGGCGGCTGTGTGGGTCGGGCTGCTCACGCTGGCGAATGTTCGGGAGCGTCGCAACGAGATCGGCCTCTTACGCGCGTTGGGAAAGAGCTCCGCTCGCATTGCCGGTTTGTTCCTCGGCAAGGCGGTCGTGCTTGGCGCGATCGGCGGCGCGGTGGGCTTTGGATTGGGAGCACTTCTCGGCTGGCTGGTGCTCACGCGCGGCATGGATGTCTCGGCTGCACACTACAGCCTGCCGTCGGAGATGTTGCTTTGGAGCCTTCTCGGCGCGCCGGTCGTCTGCGCGCTGGCCAGCTACCTCCCGGCTCTCTCCGCCGTGACGCAAGATCCGGCTATCGTGATGCGGGAAGCGTAGCCGCTGTTGCGTTTGCCATAGCAACCGTGCCGTGCGGCAGTGTGCCACTGTTGGCTCGCCGGGCAGTGTTGTGAGCGAGTTGGTCTTCACGATTGTGGCTCGGCGTTGTGCTTGGCTTGCAACGACTTCCATTGAAAGTCAGGTTAGAGGTCGAGTCTCTTGTGGGGCAATGGAGGCACCAGTCGGCAGTGGCATCGTGTTGCCCACTCGTTTAAGGTTGCGTTCAACATTCTGACGGGCGATCACAAGAAAAGAAGCAGAACTTCATGGCAACGATCAAGCGTGCACGGTCAGCTCGCGGAAGACGGTTCTCGACTAGCTTGCCCGCCTGTCCATTCGAAGACACTGCTGGGCAAGCCAGCAGTGGCACCCGGCGAACAATGTGGGCAGCGCTTCTCGTTGCGGTGTCGTCCTTGATCGTTGCCGCATCTTCGCAGGCCGGTGAGCCGACATTCGTCGACGTGTTTGACAGTGGCAGCGAGGGTTACCACACCTATCGCATCCCGTCGCTGTTGGTAACTTCGCAGGGCACGCTGTTGGCTTTCTGCGAGGGGCGCAAGACGGGCCGTGGCGATCATGGCGATCTCGACCTGGTACTGCGACGCAGCAAACACTACGGCGAAACGTGGGGGCCGCTTGAGCTTGTCTACGAAGAAGGCGGCGACGCTGAGATCACTATCGGCAATCCGTGCCCGGTTGAAGACCGCGCGACCGGGCGCATCTGGCTGCCATTCTGTCGCAACAACGACGATGTGCTGGTCGCCTACAGCGACGACCAGGGAGCGACGTGGTCTGAGCCGGCTGATATTACGGCCGACGTCAAGCGGCCCGACTGGGGTTGGTACGCCACCGGACCCGGCGTCGGCATTCAGCTCGCGGCGGGCGAACACGCCGGCCGGATGGTGATTCCCTGCGATCACCGCGAGCCGTTCGCGGGCGGGTCCGCCAAGTTCTCACATTGTTTCTACAGCGACGATGCCGGCCGGTCGTGGCAGCTCGGCGAAAGCGTGGCCCCGCACACCGACGAATGCCAGGTTGTCGAGCTGGCGGATGGCCGACTGCTGATCAATATGCGCAACTACTGGGCCCGCGACGGTGGCAAACCCGAGCTCGGTAACAAGCGCGCGATCGCGACCAGCAGCGACGGCGGACACAGTTGGTCGGAGTTGCGGTTCGACGAGACGTTGATCGAGCCGGTCTGCCAGGCGAGTCTGATCACACTGCCAGACAAGTCGGCGGCTGAACCGCTGCTCGTGTTCGCGAACCCGGCGTCGAAGTCCAAGCGGCATCAACTCACCGTTCGCTTGAGCGATGATGCGGGCGAGTCGTGGCAGTACAGCCGCCTGCTCTATTCCGGCGGCGCAGCCTATTCGTGTCTCGCCCGACTTCCCGATGGCCGCATCGCGTGCCTTTTCGAACGCGACGACTATCGGCACATCACGCTGGCCACGTTTACCGAAGCTTGGATTCAAGGCGGCGACTAGCGCACGAAACGGGTAACGCCATGCCTCACGACGAATGGCGCGACGTGATTCGCGGCATCGCGCGCGATTGGCTGTTCGCAGACCTCGTCGCCGGCGGCGCTCCCTGTCCGCGCTCGGTGGTGATGCCGCTGGAGAATCCTGATCTGCACGACGACGGTCCACTGCTCGACGCGTTGGACAACGTACAGCGCTTCCGCTGCATCGCGCTGGGCGACTATGAGGGCGCCCGAATCGGAGTGTTGACGCCAAAGCTAGGTGCACCGGCCGTCGCGATGACGATCGAAGTGCTGGCCGATTTGGGCGTGAGGCACATCGTCGGTGTCGGCTACTGCGGCGGGCTGGAGGCCAGCATCACCTGCGGCGACTTCGTCGTGCCGAGCGCCAGCATGCTCGACGACGGGACGACCGCGCGCTACGTCAACGGTACGCATCCCGTGCCAGCCGATGAGGAGGCGCACAGCCTGCTTCGCAAGATGTTGGACGAGTCGGGGCACGCGTATCATTGCGGCCCCGTGTGGAGCACCGATGCCGTACTGCTGGAATCGAGTCAGGCGGTACGAGAGTGGTCGCAACGCGGGGCGCTGGGCGTGGACATGGAGACCGGCGCGCTCTTCACGTTGGCTCGACTACGTGACGTTCAGGCGTGTGCTTTATTGGTCGCAAGCGACAACGCAGCCCGATGTGCGCCGGCAGATGGAGAAAGCCTCACGGCCGGCACGCGCACGGCGGCGACGATCGCTTTACGGTATGCCGCGCAACATGCCGACCGGACCAGTGATGATTGAAGCATGCGGCGCGCATCATGCATACATCTTTCACGTTATGATGGCGGCCCGTCGATGAGTCACCGTGGGCGTAGTCAGCCGGGGAAGCCATGACCAGCGATTCGACCAGCGACCAAGTCAACCGCCAGTGGCTGTTTGCGTCGCGGCCATTGCAGATGGTGGGGCCCGAGCATTTTGAGTATCGCGAAGTGCCGCGTCCGGACGTGGTCGACGGAACGATGTTGGTTCGCAACCTCTACTTCTCGCTCGATCCGGCCATGCGGGCCTGGATGTGGCCGCGCGAGACGTACATCGCGCCGCTTGAGATTGGCCAGGTGATGCGCAGTCTGGCGCTGGGGCAAGTCGTCGAATCCCGGCGGGACGACTTTGCTCCCGGCGAGCTGGTCGTTGGCACGTTTGGTTGGCAGGACTATGCGCTGGTGCAGGACGAAGGGCCCATGGGAGTCCATAAGGTTCCGCCCGGTGTGCGACCGACAGCCATGTTGGGCGTGCTGGGCGTGACGGGACTGACCGCGTACTTCGGCATCCTCGATCTCGGGCGTCCGGAAGCGGGGCAAACCGTGGTGATCAGCGGCGCCGCCGGAGCCGTCGGTTCGGTCGCTGGTCAGATTGCCAAGACGCGTGGCGCGCGGGTCGTGGGCATTGCCGGCGGTGAAGCGAAGTGCCGCTGGATTCAAGAGGAAGCCGGGTTCGACGCGGCCATCGACTACAAGAATGAAAACGTGCGGACACGTTTGCGAGAGCTCTGTCCGCAGGGCATCGACGTCTACTTCGATAACGTCGGCGGTCCGACGTTGGAAGCGGCGCTCGATCATCTCGCCATGCACGCGCGGATCGTCATTTGTGGCGCAATCTCGAACTACAACGCGCAGGGTGGTTCGGGCGGTCCGCGCAACTACATGAACCTGCTCGTGAAGCGGGCGCGGATGGAGGGCTTCGTGGTCTTCGACTATCTGCCGCGTTTTGGCGAAGCGATCGCGCAGATGGCTGCCTGGATGGCGGAAGGCCGCCTGCGCGACGCCGAAGACATCGTCGAAGGCTTCGAGAATACGCCGCAGGCGCTGGTGCGACTCTTCACGGGTGCGAATCTGGGCAAGCAACTGCTCAAGGTCGCCGACCCACCGCTGCCCGTCGCGTGAAGTCAGCACGCGTGTGCTGCAAACGTTGCGCGATAGCAGATTGCGAACGCCGTTTCGCGGTGTGCTACTCCTACCTACGCGGCTCGTGGACCGGCGAAACGATCCACCCGGTTGGCGTGAGCTGTGCTGGGGTCGCCGCCGGTCCACTCGTGGCGCAGGCAGGAGTAACTCGTTTTCAATCGTAAACCGGCGGGACTGGCGTCGTCCTGCGGCAGTGATTCTTGCTAAGATTCGGCCGACAGAGACGAATCAACGGTCGGGGTCACCGCACGATGAGCACGCCTCAGCAGGAATCTGGTCGCAAACGAAAACGACGACGCCCGGTGTTTGCCGAACCGGCAGCCATCATTTCGGCCGAGCGCGAGAACTATGTGCCACTGCGCCGTGCCGATGTCGTCGATCTGTTGTGCGGTCGCCCGGAGCTTGATGCCGACGAATCCCAGGCGCTGCGCGGACTCTGTGAGCAACTTGCGCGATTCGTGCACCTGGAGTACCACGCCTCTTTGGAGCATGTGAAGGACGCCTACGCTCCCTTCGAGCCCGATCGCGACACCGTCACCGCGGCTGCGAAGCTGGATGAACAACAGCGCGACGAGAAGCTGACGGAGTTGTGGTCCGAGTTGGGTTGGTTGTTGGAACGTGCCAACTACAACCGTCTCGATCGCCAGGATATCGAAGATGTCTTGCATGTGGCCAGCGATTGGGGCGTGCGTGTCGACGTCGACCTCGACGTGCTGGATCGGCTGGAGGTCTACGCCCGGGGCAGCGTGACTACGGTCCGTACGCGGCGCCGCTTGTGGAACTACTATCGCCCTGAAGAAGTGCAGACGCCGACGTTTCAGCGGCTGGTCGTCGTGTTTCGCGTCCGCGATCACAAGCGCCTGCAGTTGTTCAGCGATCCCCAGGCGGTGTACCTCAAACTGTTCAAGAATATTCCGCACACCGATCTGGAGATGCTGCTGCCAGGCACGCGTCCCAAGATGCGCTGGCACGATCGCGGCAAGGTGATTGTGCCCATCGCTTCGGGCGTTGGCGTGACGGTGACCAAGTTACTGAAGCTCGGAGCCGTGGCAGTGTTTGCCGGCATCTACGGCATGTTGGCCTTTGGAGCGCTGGTTGTCGGTACGATCGGCTACGGGCTGCGCTCGTTCCACGGTTACCAAAAGGCCCTGCAGCGCTACCAGCTTCAGCTTTCGCAGAGCCTGTATTTTCAGAACCTGGGGCACAACGCGGGCGTGCTGGCGCATCTGCTCGACGAGGCCGAAGAGCAGGAATGCCGCGAAATGATGTTGGCCTACTACTTCCTCTGGAAGCGCGCGCCCGAAACAGGCTTCACGCGAGAAGAGCTCGATCGGCAGGTCGAAGCGTTCCTGGAAGAAGTGACCGGCCGACCCGTCGACTTCGAAGTCGCCGATGCACTCGACAAGCTCAGACGCCTCAAGCTGGTCGAAGACGTCCAGTCAGGCGACGGCGCCGTGTACGCAGTTCCGCTTGAGCAGGCCGCTGCGCAACTACACAAAGCGTGGGACAATCTCAGCGCGACAGGGATCCCCTCGCCGACACTGCTTGCGCCGCGCATCCACACCGCCGACCAAAGTCACTCACGGCAAGTTGGCTGAGTCCTACGGCATCTCGTGAATCGGGTGCCACTGGCAGCTTGGCAGCCAGTGCCGGCCTGTCCAATCGTGCGACGCCATCTTAGTGCGACGCGTCGCGAGGGCTGGTTGTGGGTAGTTGAACCGCCTGATCATTCCCACTTCAGGGCAAGCCGGCTGTCGGACCTTGTGTGATAGAATCGGTCGGTCGTCGATTGACGGTTGTGGCAGGTGATGGATTGTGGCACCACGCGCGTCGCGGATAGCAGTTTGCTGGATCGCCATTCTCGTGGGCTGCCCGGTAGTTCGCGGCGAAGAGACGCGTCCGAACATCGTGTTGCTGGTCAGCGACGATCAGCGTCCGGACACGATTGCGGCCTTGGGCAACTCACACATTCGCACGCCACATCTCGATCGGCTGGTCGCCGATGGCATGGCTTTCACGCGGGCCGTGTGTCCCAACCCGCTGTGCGTTCCCAGCCGCGCGGAACTGCTGACCGGTTGCAGCGGCTTTCGAAATGGCATCTTGCCCGGGTATACGAATCGCCTTGACGAGTCGCTCGTCACGTTGCCCCAAGAGCTGGCGGCGGCCGGCTATCGGACTTGGTACGTCGGCAAGTGGCATACCCAGGGCCAGCCGCAGCAGCGCGGGTATGCGGCCACGCGGGGACTCTTTCGCGGCGCAGGATTGGAGACCACGATCGCAGTTGATGCCCTGGGGGTGGCCGTCACGGGCTATCGCGGCTGGGGGTTTCACGACGAGCGAGGACGTGTTCAGCGAGAGCGCGGTGGAGGGTTGACGCCCGACATCAGCGCGGCGTTTGCGGATGCAGCGATCGAGGTGATCGAAACAGCGGGCGATGAGCCCTACTTCCTGCACGTGAACTTCACAGCGCCGCACGATCCGCTGTTGTGGCCCACCGGCTATGAATCGCTCTACGATTCTGCCGCGCTACCGCTGCCCGAGAACTACCTGTCACATCACCCGTTCGACCACGGAAACCTAGGCGGGCGCGATGAGAGGTTGTGGCCACAAGAGCGCGATGAGCAACTGGTCCGTCGGCACCTGGCCGTGTACTACGCGGTCATCTCGCACATGGATGCTCAGATCGGCCGGATTCTCGCGGCACTGGACGATGCTGGGCAGCGCGAGCGGACGATCGTGATCTTCACCAGCGATCACGGGCTGGCCATCGGCAGTCACGGATTGCGTGGCAAGCAGAACATGTACGAGCACACGATCGGCGTGCCGCTGGTGATGGCGGGGCCCGGTATATCCGCATCACAGTCAAGCGCAGCGCAAGTTTACTTGCGCGACTTGTATCCGACGATCTGCGAGTTGGCAGGAACAGAGGTGCCCCAGACGGTCTGCGCAAAGAGCTTCGCGGACGTCCTTCGCGGCGAAGCCGACAGACATCACGCGGCGGTGTTCGGGTATTTTCGCGATGTGCAGCGGATGGTGCGGAGCGAACGCTGGAAGTTGATCGTCTATCCTCAGGTGTCGCGCGCGCAACTGTTCGATCTCGCTGGCGACCCGCACGAGCGAGTGGACCTGATGGGCAACCCGTCACATGCCGAGAGAGTCGTGCGCTTGAGAGGGCTCCTGACGGACTGGCAGGCAGACGGTAACGATCCGCTTGCCGCGCCGTAGCCATCTCTTGCAAGAGGGCACGCCGGGCGGTGCAAGAAAACGCGCGGCGGGGGAAGCGCGCTCATGCGCGTTTTCCCCCACCGCGCCGTGTATCCGTCGATTGTCGAGCGAGCGCGCCGTCGCTTAGCGCCGACGGCGACGTACACCGGCAACGATCGCCAGTGCCATGCCGATGGTGGCCAAGGTCACGGTCGACGGTTCGGGAACGATCTGCGTTTCACCTTGCGTGGTGGAAAAATCGCCCGGCTCGAACGAGTTGCTGGCGTCACTGGTGTGAGCCAGGGCGAACTCGGATGCGGGAAACTCGATGTTGCGGGCGAAGAAGTCGCCCAGCGATTCATCCTGCGATACGGCCGGGCTGGCGTCGTCGAAGAGGAAAAATCCGTCGCCGATATCGCTGAACGGCACGAAGAATCCGACGGCCTCGTCGAAACCGAACGGATAGTCGATGCCGCCAAAGAACTCGCGCCAGGTGGGCAGCTCGCCGATGATGACGCCTTCGGGCTCTTCGACGAACATGTCTTCGTCCCAGTCTGAAGGACCGAAGAGATTCTGCGCGGCCCAGCCGTTTTCGGTCACGGCGAACATGTCGCCCCCGTTATCGCCGAGCGAAACGGCCAGGCCGACGATGTCGCCGACGCCGCTATCGCTGGGATTGACGACGGTGTATTCGAGCTCTGTGACAAAGGCGCCGAACTCGTCCTCATAGAACCGGAATTCTTCCAGCACCTGAGGATCGGCCGCACGAACGGGGGCCATGAGAAGGCAGACGCTGGTCATTGCGCCTGCGAGAAAAGGAATCGATCGTAGTGTCTGCATGTGGCTGTCCCTCCAGCGTGCAAGGGGGTTGTTCGTAAGGCTGCTGTAGTGTGCGGGCCGATTTGTTGCCCGCCGTTGTCCTCAATAGGCACGTGACAGGGTTGCCGGATGGTGTTGCGACTAGCTCGCGTCGATCAGCGCGGAGAGACCTGATGCGACAACTGCGCGTGCAGCAGCGCATCAAGAGATGGGAAGAGGTCCGCTGGAAAGGTGACGGCGCGGCGGTCGTGACGATCGACCTGCTACGTGCTCAACGCGCTGTCACTAGCGGCTCCAGAAAGAGGAGGTTTGCCTCCGCAGTGACGTTTCATTTTGCGAAACGTGCCGCTGAGTCTACTGCTGTTGTGGCGATCGTCAATGCGCTATCTGTCGGATTCGCCCTATCGTCTCAGTCGATCCCTGCGCATGGGTGGGCCGCCCATAGAGCAGAGGTAGACGTGACGCGCTGAGATGTTGCTGAGCGCGACCGGCATGGCAACCCAGGCAACTTAGAACGTGATCTCCGCGCCGGGTAGCGCGTGCCTTAGCAGAGCGACGCCTTCGCTGCTGCACGAAGTTTGCGTGAGGTCGAGTTGTTTAAGCCCCGCGAGTTGCTCAAGGTGTTTGAGTCCCTCGTCGCTAACCTGCGTGGTCTTGAGCACCAGGTTCTCAAGTGATTTGAGCGCCGCGATGTGGGGCATACCTTCGTCTGTTATTTGACAGTTCTCGAGTACCAACTCGCGCAGTTGACTCATGCCGCTGAGGTGCGCGAGTCCGGCGTCGGTGACTTGCGTGTTCCACAGCCGCAACGACTGGAGGCCAGTGAGCCCAGAAAGTTGAGCAAGCCCCTCGTCGCCAATCGGCGTTTCGCTGAGATCGAGGAAAGCGAGGCTTGTCAGGCCTGCCAGATTGGCCAGGCTGGCATCGTCAACGCGGGTATCACGTAGCGAGAGCCGCACGAGGTTGGTGAGTCCTGCCAGATGCGCAACGCCATCGCTTTGGAGCGACGTGTTGCGGAACAGGATCAGCTCCCGCAGCTTCGTGAGTCCGGCCAAGGCGGCGACCCCCTCACCACTGAGCTGCGTGTCTTCGATGGTCAGGGCTTCGAGGTTTTCGAGCGTCGCCAGATGGGCCACGCCTTCGTCGTAGATTTCGCTCGAACGGAGCTTGAGCGAGCGAAGCTGCGTCATGGGCGTCAGGTACTCCAGGCCTATGTCCATGATGAAGCAGCCCCGCAAGTCGAGCGCCACCAGCCGCGGCATCTCGGCGACGTGCCGCAGTCCCTCGTCGCTGATGTTGGTGTACATCAGAATCAGGTGCGTCAGGTTTGGCAGCTCCGTGAGATGTTCCAGTGCCGCGTCCATGATGTTGGTGCGCCGCAGGTTGAGCTTGTGCAAGGTCGTGACGGTGGCCAACTGTTCGGCGCCGCTGTCGTCGACGGCGCTGTTTTCCAGCGAAAGATCAGCCAAGTGGGGGAGCTCTTTCACGTAGTCGATCGAGGCGTTGGTGATCTCGGGACCGTAAAGCTGCACGGACGTCAGGTTCGGCAGCTTGACGAGCAACTGCACGTCGGCATCGGTCACCTCGCGGCGGGCGTTGTCGAACGCCACCACGCGGCCTGAATCGTCGCGCTTGAGGGTGAACAGCTTTTCTTCCAGAGCCGCAATCGCGTCGGGATCGTCGGCAGGCAGCTCGGGCGTCGCCTCGCCGACAGCCGGGCTGCCGTTGTCCGCAGTATTGGCTGCCTCGTTCGCGGTCTCGCTCTCGGATTGACCGGAGTCTGACCCGCCCGGTTGGCAGCTAGGGATTGTCCCCAGCAGGAACACTGCTAGTACGGTGGCAATCGTTACGTGTCGCATGAGGTGTTGTCGCTCCCCCGGAGCTTCCGTTTCTGGTCGGCTGCACGGCTGCTGGACCACGGGCAAACTGGATGCGAATTCAGGCGTCAAAAGCGAGTACAAGATCGGCGGCAACGAGTCGCACTGAGGGCCTGCCGCCGCACCGCGAGCATACCCGGCAGGGGCGACTGCGCGGAGGGGTGCGCGGGCACGTAGGCCCAATGCCAGCGGGTATTTGCGGCCAGCGGGCCAGGGAGTTATCGTGTACACCGCGAGAGGCCTACCAGGGACCCCGGCAATCCACTCCGGCTGCCAATGAGGGCGCCGCGACCCACTTATCCCTCCCCACGTACACAGAGTGAAGGAGCCCTTTCCATGGCACACAGAACCAATCGTCGTCGGTTTTTGCAGACTTCGGCGGTGACGGGCGTCGGTTTCTGGGTTTCGGGCAGCAGCCGTGCCGCCGACAGCGACTCGCCCAACGAACGCATTCGCTTCGCGTGCGTCGGCGTGGGAGGCAAAGGTTCCAGCGATTCGGAAGACTGCGGACGCCGCGGCGACGTGGTGGGCATCTGCGATATCGATGAGAAGCGGCTGGACAGTGCCGCCAAGAAGTTCCCCAACGCCAAGAAGTTTGTCGACTACCGCAAGATGCTTGAAGAGCTCGGCGACAACGTCGACGCGGTGACCGTCAGCACGCCCGACCATACGCACGCCGTTGCCTCGCTGGCCGCCATGCGGATGGGCAAGCACTGCTTCACCCAAAAACCCATGACGCACTCGATCCAAGAGGCGCGGCTGATGGGTCAGGTCGCTGGCGAGCAAGGCGTGAAGACGATGATGGGCAACCAGGGAACCGCCGAACCGGGCGTCCGCCGCGCAGCGGCGTTGGTGCAAGCCGGCACCCTGGGCACGGTGACCGAAGCCCACGTGTGGACGAATCGTCCGGTGTGGCCGCAGGGTGGTTCGTTTCCTCCGGCAGCCGACAAGCCGGCGCACGTCCACTGGGATCTGTTCCTTGGCCCGGCAAAGATGCGTCCCTATTCGCCCAACGTGCACCCCTTCAAGTGGCGCGGTTGGTGGGACTTCGGCACGGGCGCCTTGGGCGACATGGCCTGCCACACGATGAACATGCCGTTCATGGCGCTCGATCTGCGGAATCCGATTTCTGTCGAGGCGGAGCACGCCGGTCACAATGGCGAGAGCTATCCGAAGTGGTCGGTGATTCGCTACGAGTTCGCCGCCACCGATTCGCGTCCGCCGGTGAGCCTTACCTGGTACGACGGCGGCAAGCTGCCCACGGCCGAATTGCTCGATGGCAAAACGCCTTCCAGCAGCGGTGCCCTGTTGGTCGGCGAGAAGGCCAAGCTGTTCTCGCCCAACGACTACGGCGCCGAGTTCGAAATCCTGGGCGACGTGAACGTGCCGGACGACATCGAGTTCGAACGCTCGCCGGGTCACTTCGACGAGTGGGTCCGCGCCATCCAGGGTGGTCCCGAAGCGAGGTCCAACTTCGCCGGTTACGCCGGACCGCTCACCGAGACGGTGCTGTTGGGCAACCTGGCCCTGTGGGCCGGTAAACGGGTTGACTGGGACGCCGAAAACCTCGTCGCCAAGAACGCCCCCGAGCTCGAACCGCTGATTCGCCACGAGTACCGCGAAGGCTTCACGATCTGAGTTACCCCGCGCGTAAGTCAGGGTTCACCCTGACAACTCCGGCGTGGCTGGTGGGTCCTTGTCAGGACTTAGTCCTGACTACGGTGAGCTGTGCGCGCACGCCGAGGCAGTTTTTGCACTCCTCGAATAATCGCGAGCCAAATTTTTGCGCGCCGCGGCCGCTGGGGCGAATCGGCGGTGGTTCGGGTTTTCAGGGTTT
>CALKYM010000182.1 GCA_938003525.1 uncultured Planctomycetales bacterium
CCGCGCCGATCCACGTTGACACCCTTTGAAGGCTACCTATAATTCCGGAGACTTTTCGCACAAAGATTGCGCAAGTTACCCTGTCTACCAAGCTTGCGGAACGGCGTCTGGGCGAGAGGATGGCGCCTGAACGGTCGTGCTCCGAGGCACCACGAAAACGGGAGATGCCCCTCATGGCCAATGTTGCAGAGTTCACCGACAAGAATTTTGAGAACGAAGTGCTCACGTCCAACGAGCCGGTGCTGGTCGATTTCTGGGCACCCTGGTGCGGCCCCTGCCGCATGATTGCACCGGTGGTCGAAGAGCTCGCCCAGGATAACGCGGGCAGCGTGAAGATCGGCAAGCTGAACATCGACGACAGTCCGCAGACGGCCCAGCAATACGGCGTGAACAGCATCCCCACGCTGATGATCTTCCAGGGCGGACAGGTCAAGAAGTCGATCGTGGGCTTGAAGGACAAGCGCGAGCTGCAGCAGGAGCTCGACCTGGTCAAGGCGTAAGCCGGGCACTGTCGCGCCGTCGTCAGTCACAACTCAACTCAACGCATCGCTCAGGGCGGCCGGGCTCGATCTCGGCGGCCCTGTTTTCATTGTGTGCAGTGCCCGCCGTGTGAACTGGGTGAACTGCCATCAAGCGCGCGTTGGTGGCATTGCTAGTGGCGCCGGGCGATTGCAGCGTCTCGAAGTCGTTCGCATTGAACTGAATGCGGCCGGTTGCCGATCTAGTGATCTGGGAAGACTCTGCGGCCTGCGCCGAGTCTGCCGTCGGCGTGCACATCGCAAACTCAAGTGCTCTGCGGCCAGCTATGCCCAAGACCAACCGGCAATCTGCTTCGTCGCGTTCGGCAAAGTCCGACCGCGCGCTGGCTGATGGCGCGCGATTGGATGGGGCGCACACATTGGGCGATCAGCCGGCAGATTCCAGCGCCGCACGCGCGGATGCCGATCTCGTTTCGAGTCCCGGCGAGCCCGGTAGCCGGTCTGCGGAACACGACGCTGATGGCGGTGAGCGGCTGCGGCTCCAATCAGAACAGTTGGCTGTGCACCTGCGCCGCCGCCAGGAGGATCTCGACCGTCGCGAAGCGGAACTGCACAGCGGCATGGCCGAACTGGATGCTCAGACGCGCGCGGCGCGGCTGTGGTTGGGCGAGCGGCACTATGAACTCGAAGAGCGCGCGAAGCAGCTTGCCGCGCGCGAGCGAGTCGTGGAAGACCGCCTCTCGCAGCTCTCAGCCGCCGAGCGGTATCAAGCCTCGCATCAAGCCGATACGCAGCGGCAGATCGCTGAGGACGAAGGGGAGCTGCTCCAGCGCGAGGCGGCCGTCGAAGCGCGCGAGGTCGAACTCGTTCAGCGCGAACGCGCGCTGGAATCAGCGCTGGCCGACATGGAACGCCGTCGGCAAGAACTGGCCGATGAGCAGCAGCGCGTAATACAACAACTCGAGACGCGGCGCACCGCGTCGCTGCAGATGACGCGCCTGGCACTCGACGGCGTCGAACGCCGCCGGGCCGCCATCGAAAACCAGGCAATGCAGTGCGAAGTTGGCGCTGAGAACCCGGACATGAGCGCCAGCGACGAGGAAAGCGACGCGTCGCAGATGACCGTCATGCTCGCCCGCCGCGAGCAGTTGTTGGCCGAAGCCGAAACACAGCTCGAAGCCGACCGTCGCGTGCTCGACGAGGAGCGCCAGCGATGCCAGCGGCGCGTCGACGAGCTGTTGCGCCGCGAACAGCGGGCCGCCGAAGAGCTGGCCGAGAGCCGGCGACGCGCGGATCAGGAAATCGAGCGACAGACCAAGAAGCTCCGCGCCAAAGCGAACGAACTCGACGCGCGCCAGCAAGCCCTGGACCAGACCCGCGAGCAGCTCGAACGCACGCACCGCGAGGCGCTGGAGTTGCGATTGGCCACCGACGAGCTCTGGTCGCGGCTGGTTCGACGCATTCCGGGCGAGAAGCTCATCGCCGCTCTGGCGGACGTGCGGCGGCGACTGGACGACCACTATCGCCTGGCCCGTGAAGAGCTGCTCGAGGAGCGCGAGCGGCTTGAGGCCTGTCGTGGGGAATTGACCGAGCAGCACGCGCGGCTACGCGACGAACGATCGCGCGTGCAGACCTGGGTCGCCAAACGCCGCGATGAGCTGGAAGAACTCGCCCGACAGGTCACGCTGCGCCGCGATGAAGTCGACCGCGAGGCGGACGCCCAGCAAGCCAATGAAGACGCCTGGCGCGAAGAGCGGCTGGCGCTGCGCGATCAAGCGCGGCGGCTGCAAAGTGCGCTACGTCAGCAAACCGCAGTCAGTAGGGCTGCCGTGTGAGTCGCGTTACAGCCCCTGTGGCACTCGGCCCGAGACGGGAGATTGGGAGTTCTCGTCGTTCTGTTCGGCCAGCTCCAAAGCCCGCTGCACCACCGCGTAGGCGGCCTGCAGCTCCTGCCGGGAGAAGTAGCGCGATTGCAGCCCGTTGGCGTGCCGGGTGCGGAGCGCCGCCATGCGTTCGAACTCCATGCCGTTGTTCAGGTGCCAGGCGGCGGCCTGGGCGACGCGCTGATCGATCTCGCCGTAGCCCAAACCTTTGACCAACTCACGCACGCCGGGGGCCGTGGTGAATTCTTCGATGGGACGAATCTCGTAAGGCATGTTGGCGCGCGGTTCGGGCTTGCCGTACTCAAGGCACACCGTGGTGAGCTTGGCCTCGGCAACTTCCTCCGGCGCGATATTGAAGTTGTTCCGCCCGCCGCCGCCGCCGCCGCCGACGCCTTGCGAACCACCGCCGCCGCCACCGCCGCCGAATCCGCCGCCACCGCCACCGAAGCCACCCTGTTGCAGTACCGGCACGCCGGCAAAGGCGTCGGGGAGACGCACGTTGATCGGCTGGTCGCTGACGTTCTTCACGAACAGTCGGGCCTGCCGCTCGTCGCGCGGGATGAAGCGGGCTTCGACCTGACCGGCTTCGATCGCGTCGAACAGGTCGACCGCTTCGTCTTCGGGCGCCGCAGACGACGGCGCCTCTTCAGCAACGGCGGGCGCGACGCCCAAGAAGCTGAGCGCGAGCACAGCCACTGCCGAGACGCCCCACGTCCAGAGTCCGCCGCGTTGCGAAGCGATCATGTTCCCGATCCTCTCGTGTTCTTCTTGTTCCGTCGCCCACGACTCGGTCACGCGGAGGCACACCGCCACCCCGCCGAGCCGTCGCCTCAAGCTCTACAGTAATCCCGCCAGCGGCCGCGGCCAAGAAAAACGCGGTATTTCGCCCGGCCCGACAATCATCAGTCGTCAAATCGAGCCTTCTCGTACACATTCAACGGCCGGCGCTCGCGGCTTGCGACTCTGGCACTAGCTCGACGGCGACCAGCTCGGTATCGTCGCGGGCGAAGGCGGCTCGGCCAGCGTAGGCGGGGTGGGCCCAGGAGGGGCCGATGATGTCGGCCCGGGAGAGCTCTTCGTAGCCCTGGGGCGACAAGCGCGCGAGGATCAGTTGGCCCTCGGAATTGAAGATTAGCGTGTGACCTTCGCTACCCCACCAAACTAGGCTCGCTTGCGGATTGCGACCTCGGGGCGTGGCCTGATTCTCGTCGTCCCATAGCTTTCGGCCTGTCGTCAATTCGAAACAGGTCAGGCCGTGGTGCTTGTCGAGCAGGTACACGTGGCCCTCGCGATAGAGTGGCTGCGACATCAGCCCGCGCAGGTTGCGGTTCTCCTCCCAAGCCAGCTCGGCACGGCGCCCGTCGTCCGCAAGTCGAATGGCCTTGGAACCCTCCCAGTAGCCGGAGACGAACACGAGCCCTTCGTGATAGATGGGTGTAGCGATGGAGACGCCGTAGGTCACTTCGTAGGGAACGCGCCAGTGGACGGCGCCGTCGGCCGGATCGATGCCCAGCACGCGCAGTGGCGACCAGGCAACTAGCAGCGGCGATTCGCTACGATCGATCAAAATGGGCGTGGCATAACCGGCGGGGTCGTCGCCGGCCCGCCAGAGTTCCTCGCCGGTGTGGCGATCGAGCGCCATGTAGCAGGCGCCGGAAGGCCCACCGCTGTGAATGACGACCCGATCTCCGCAAATGACCGGCGATGCGGCGAGCCCCCACTCGGGAATCGTGGCCCGGTTTTCGGCCACGAGGTCATGCGACCATACGGTCTCGCCCGAGCGGACATTGAGGCAGAACACGTGGCCCATCGCACCAAGAGTGTAGAGCAGGCCGCCGTGGTAGGTGGGTGCAGCGCGGGGACCGCTGCCATAGTCGAGCTCGCCGTACGCGACCTGATAGGCGTGGGTCCATAGGTCATCGCCCGTCGCAGCGTCGAAACAGAGCACGCGCTCGACTTCCGGCTGGTCCGCTTCGGAATCGGCCGGCAAGTGATCGGTAACGTAGACGCGACCGCTAGCGACGATCACCCCTGAGTAACCACCGCCGACGGGCCTTCGCCACAGTTCGGGCAGACCATTCTCCGGCCAGGAGGCAGGTACGGCCGGCCCCGACCAGGTGCCGTCTGCCCGGGGACCACGCCAACGCGGCCAGTCTTCCGCCCGGCAACAGTTGGAGGTCGCAGCCATGGCCGCGAGTAACCAGACCACGAGCAGCGAAACCACCCAAACGGCGCGGCTAAGCCTTCGGAAGCGGTAGAGGCCGCCGATGAGTCCACGTACTGGGAACGGCTCGCTAGGCATGGGCGACATGATCTGTGGGAGCTGGACACGCCTGCACACGGTCACTCCTGAAGTGCGCGTTCGACGGCCGCAATCATACTCGACATCGGCAGCGAAGCTCGCAAATCGGCCCGGTAGAGCTGGGCCCCATCGACCGCGGGCCAACTGCATCATGCGGCAGAACGTCGCACCTCGCAGGGCGAAGTTGATCGCGATCGGTGCGGCCACAGTTCATGGCTGTAGATGGCGGGCGCGGCGGGCTATCGCGCGTGATCCACGGTGCCGAAGGGGCGACCGTAGTCAATTGACACTCTGCGCGCGGCTGGACTACACTCTGCGGTTTCACTTGTACGAGCGGTCGGTACGCGCACAAAGTCGTCTTTTGGGGGCGCCGGAGGCGGGCCGTTTCCCCGCTTTGGCGTGCGTGAGCGACGACGACGGTGCCCGCAGCCCGCATCGTGCCACGCCGCCGAATGCCGATCGCGGTCCAGCAAGCTGGGGCCGCCTGCCCGCCGTGGCGACCGCAACTGGCGCCAGGTTTACGCTCATTTTGTCGGGAGATCAGCGACGCATGACATCGCATCCATTACTCAGTCGAGCGCGCTGTTGGTTGCCGTTGTGTTTGTTGGGCGTTGTTCTAGCGCTGCCAATGGATGGACGTTTTGCGCAGGCGCAGGATCCGCCTGCCGATGCAGCCGCCGCTGACGAAGCAGATGATGCGGAGCAAGCCGCCACCGCACCGGCTGGAGATGCTGCAGCCGTCAGGAACGTGCTACACATCCCGCAACTGCTGTGGATCTTTGCGACGGTGGCCGCGATTGCGGCGCTGGTGTGGGCGGCCGGTTTCTACCGGCAGATGCTCGGTGCAGAAACTGGCACGCCGATGATGATTGAAATCGCCGGCCACGTGCAGACCGGCGCGCGGGCCTATCTCAACCAGCAATATAAGATCGTCGCGCTCGTCTTTCTGGTCATCTTCGGCTTGCTCGCCATTGCGGCGTTCGTGCTCGGCGCGCAGGATCGGTTCGTGCCGTTTGCGTTTGTGACCGGGGGTTTCTTCTCCGGGCTGGCTGGTTGGTTCGGCATGCGAACGGCCACGGCGGCCAGCAATCGCACGGCGGCGGCGGCCCGCAACTCGTTGAATCGCGGGCTCCAGGTGGCGTTTCGCTCCGGCGCGGTGATGGGCCTGGTGACCGTCGGGCTGGCGCTGATTCACACGACCATCTGGTTCGCCATTCTCTACTGGCTGGTGCCGGCGCTGGGCTTTCCCACACTGGAACTGGAGCAGATCACGGTCACGATGCTGTGCTTCGGCATGGGCGCCAGCGCGCAGGCGCTCTTCGCCCGCGTTGGCGGCGGCATCTTCACTAAGGCGGCCGACGTCGGCGCCGACCTGGTGGGCAAAGTCGAGCAGAGCATTCCCGAGGACGATCCCCGCAACCCGGCCACGATCGCCGACAATGTGGGCGACAACGTGGGCGACGTGGCGGGCATGGGTGCCGACTTGTTCGAGTCGTACGCCGGTTCGATGCTGGCCGCCATGACGCTGGGCGCTGCGGCCTACATCGGGCAGCCCGAGATTCAGCTCCGTGCCGTGTTCCTGCCGATGATCATCGCGGCCTTGGGTATCTTTCTCTCGATTGCCGGGATCTATCTGGTGCGAACCGAAGAGAACGCGACCCAGAAGGCGCTGCTAACAGCGCTGGGGCGCGGGATCGATACCTCGACGTTGCTGGTGGCCGTGCTTTCGATCGCGGCCTGTTACTTGTTGCTGCCCGAGGCACCGCTGCTGGGCGCGAGCGTTGTGGTGGGTCTCGTCTCCGGCTGGCTGATTGGCAAGTGGACCGAGTACTCGACCAGCGACGAGTTCAAACCGACCAAGGATTTGGCCGACCAGGCCGAGACCGGACCGGCGACGATCATTATCGGCGGCATCGCCGACGGGATGTACAGCGTCTGGGTGCCGATCCTCATCATCTGTGCCGCGACACTGATCGCCTTCGCCGCGGCCAACGGCGGCGACTTCAGCGATCCGGCCGCCTTCGGACTGGGCTTGTTCGGCGTGGGCATCGCGGCAGTTGGGATGCTCAGCACGCTGGGGATCACGCTGGCCACAGACGCGTATGGCCCCATCGCCGACAACGCCGGCGGCAACGCCGAGATGTCCGAGCTGGAGCCGGTCGTCCGCGAGCGGACCGATGCGCTGGACAGCCTGGGGAACACCACGGCGGCAACCGGCAAAGGATTCGCCATCGGCTCGGCCGCGCTCACGGCGTTGGCCCTGTTGGCCGCTTACGTGGAAGAGGTTCGCCACGGATTCGATCGCTGGGGCAACTCGGCCATCGTCGCCAGCGAGACGGAGCCGGGCCTCTACAAGGTCGGACCACAGTTCGTCGTGCAGGTGGTCGACGTCGAAGTCCACGGTCAGGATGCGCCGCTTCGCGAGGCTGAGGAATGGCTCGTCGCGTCGCGCGACGCGCTGGACGAAGGGTGGGATGAAGTACCGCTCTCGGACGGGACGAGCCAGATTCCCGAAGGGCTGATAACGGCCACCGACCGCACGCTGGTGTTCACGCGCACCGGTCGGGAGCTACTGAACGTGAAGACGGCCTCGCTGCCCGACTTCACGCGATTCTTCGACATCACCGTGATGAATCCCAAGACGCTGGTCGGCATGTTGACCGGGGCCATGGCGACGTTCGTGTTCTGCGCGCTCACCATGCGGGCCGTTGGCCGCGCCGCCAAAGAGATGGTCGAAGAGGTGCGGCGGCAATTCCGCGAGAAGCCGGGCATCATGGATGGCACCGACAAGCCCGACTATGCACTGCCCGTCGAAATCAGCACCCGCGGCGCCCAGCGTGAGATGCTCGTGCCCTCGCTCTTGGCATTGTTGATGCCCGTCGTCGTGGGATTGTTGCTCGGTGTGGCGGGCACGATGGGGCTGCTCGTCGGCGCGTTGTCGTCGGGCGTCTGCGTGGCGATCTTCATGGCCAACGCGGGCGGTTCCTGGGACAACGCCAAGAAGTTCATCGAGAAAGGCGCCCACGGCGGCAAAGGCACCGATGCCCACAAGGCGGCCGTCGTCGGCGATACGGTCGGCGACCCCTTCAAAGACACCAGCGGCCCGAGCCTCAACATCCTCATCAAACTGATGAGTATGGTGGCCGTCATCGTCGCCGGCGTGATCGTCCGCTACAGCCTCGAATCGCTCGGCATCTTCTAGCGATTGCCGGCGAGAAACGAAATCGAACGTAGGGCATCGCACCCCGTGCGTACCTTCTCTGGTCGATTGCACCGCCGCGTCGTTCGGCAGCAAATGGTACCCGCAGTGGGCCGTTCCCTACGCTGCTCGAACCGCTCGGGATCTCTTAGGGATCATCAAATCGGGTGCCACTGGCTGCTCGTCAGCCAGTGCTTACTCTACTTGCCGTACCCGTGATCAATCGTCGGTTGCGCTTCCTGAATCCTTGCGGTTAGCAAGGCATGGAAGCGAGCAACACACACACTGGTTCTCCGCACCCGGCCCTGCAATTCAGCCTAACGGCACTCTTGGCGGTGCCGGCTACTTTCAGCCTCTTGTGGGCGCTGGGGCAGTTTCGCGCGACGTACCCGCTGATCATTCCCGTGCTCGCGAGCTTCGCGGGCGCCGCCGGCGCGCTGTGGGCCGATCGACGTCGTGAATCGATTGCCGTCGGCGCGCTCTGTACTTCCACCGCTGCCGGAGCGCTCTACGCAATCTTCACCTCCGTCGTCAGATCGGCGAGTTCAGAGAGCGTCCACGTTCACCACGACATGTATTTTCTAGTGGCGCTCGCCATCCTCGGAGCGACCTTCGCAGCACCGTGGGGAGTGGTTGCCGGACCTCTGGTAGCGAGGGTTCTTGCGAAGTATCGAGACCGAAAACGACCAAGTGCGAACGAAAGCTCTCCCGGTGTTCTCCTGTTTCAAGGAGCTTCGGGAGGCCTACTGGCCGCAGCGGGTACAAATCTGATTGTGACGGGCTCGATCGTAATGTCCGTCTACCTGTGGCCGGCTTGGCTGTGGGGAAGCACCTTGGGTGCAATAGCGGGAGTCGCCGGCCGGAACACGCGATTCGGCCCGTTCTATTGGGGTTCGGTTGCTGGGATGCTCGTGGTGTTTGCCGTCTACGGGGTCTTGCGCTTCAACGGCGTTCTATTCAGCCCCGTCATCATCTGAGACAGCAAGAGAGCACTGGCCGACAAGCGGCCAGCGGCATCCGTTGTGATGCCAAGTGAATCACGCGCGCACTGTGTGCGCGTACGCTACGCCGCTTTGGCGGAGAACTGGCGCGCTTTTTCGGCGACGCTTTTGCCGTAGGTGTGGCGGGCGACGAGTTGGGTGGCCCGATTGACGAGCGTGGGAAGATACGGCATCGGGCGGGCCACGTCGACGATCAGCACGGCTCGCATCTCCGCACTGTGATTGATCACTTCGTGCGGCCAGGAATCGTCGAACAGCACCGCTTCGCCTTCCCGCCAGGTATACGACAGGCCGTTGACGACGATCTTCGGCGGGTTCTCGCGCGGAACGCGCAATCCCAGGTGGTAGCGCAAGTAGCCGTAGTAGGGCCCCTCGTGCTCGGGGACGGACTTGCCCGGTTCGAGCACCGAAAAGAACGCCTGAATCAGGTTCGGCACCTGGTCCAAAGCTCCGCAGGTGCGCGGGAACAGCGCACGGTTGGTCTCCAGTCGATGCCCCAGCAGTTCGAGCATACAGACGTTCCACTTGCTGGGCGTGGTGTCCGAGATTTCGCGTTCGCCTTTGTCGATGTCGTGATACTCGGGCAGGCAAGGGTCTGTCGCCAACAGGCTGTCGAACTCGGCGCGAATGGCAGGGTAGGCCCGGGTGACACAATCGAGGCTGGGATACGTTTGGGCAACGTTGAAGAACACCGGTCGCCGCTTGCCACCGATGTAGGGCGCGAAGCAACCGTTCACCATCGACTTGAAAATGTGATAGTCCACGGTCTCATCCTCAACGGAAATGGGATCGCTCGAAGTACGACCGCTCGCCAAAGCGATCGCCCGCGCCGACGTCCTACACGTCGACGGTGCCTGCGCCACCCGACGACGACTGGGGCTCCTTCTGTAAGGGTCGTGACGGTCGTCGCGAAACTTGAGGCGACCTTGCGGATGAGGCTGAGCTTGCGACGCATCACCCCATCGCGCGAGAGGAAAGTGCCATCAGGAACTGCTGGCTGCGCGCAGAGCTAGCGCCCGAGTGACCAAAGGTGATGCGCGCGATGAAGTTCAGTCGCCAGGCTTCTCGCCGCCGCGGAGCGCCGACTGCGCGACGACAATCATCTCGGCAACTTCGGCCAGGCGACGGTTCGTATCCCAAGAGGTCTTTTGCAGCAGTTGATATGCCTCTTCCTCGCTCAAGCCACGTTCGCGCATCACGATGCCTTTGGCCCGTTCGATCACCTTGCGGTCAGCCAAAGTCTGCCGCAGCTGGGCTGCTTCTTCGCGCAAGTCGGAGATCTCTTCGTACCGCTGCCAGGCAATAGCAATGGCCGTTTCCAGGTCGGCCTTCTGAATAGGCTTGACCAGATAGGCCATCGTGCCTGCTGACCGTGCGCGCCCAAGCAAGTCCGCATCGTGGTAGGCCGACACGAGAATGATGGGGAGTTGCTGCTGGGCGGTGATCGCCAGCACGGCCTCGATGCCGTCGACCTCGGGCATGCGGATATCGGTAACGACGAGATCGGGCTGGTGCTCACGACAGGCATCGATCAACTCGCGGCCATTGGCCGCCTGCGCGACAACATCGTGACCGAGTTCGATCAGCGTCTCCTGCATGTAGCTGAGCAGGAACGGTTCGTCGTCGGCGATGATGATGCGCAGCTTGCGGTTCACCTTGATCCTCGCGGCAGCGTCATACGAATGACGGCTCCAGGTCCGATGTCTCCCGCCGAGATCGTACCACCATGACCATCGACAATTCGCTTGGCGATCGCCAGCCCCAAGCCCGTGCCGTGCTCTTTGGTCGTGAAAAAGGCGTCGAACAGGTGGCGGCGCTGTTCGGTCGAGAGGCCCGGTCCGGAATCGCGAATCGTGACGTCAATAGCGGGACGCCCGTCGATCACCGCTGGCGAGATGGCCACTGCGATCTTCCCCCGAGGCTTACAGGCGGCGATGGCGTTCTCCAGGATATTGCGCACCACTTGTCCGATGGCCCGCCGGTCGACCATGCAACTCGGGTCGCACTCGCTGGGTACCGCGACGAATTCGATCGCGCTGCCTTCGCGCTCGCCGGCCAGATGCAACCAAACTTCCTCGATCAGTGCCCGCAGATCGACGGTTTCGGGATTGAGTTGAAGCGGGGCGGCATAACTTTGCACCTCCTCGTAAAGATCTCGCAAGTGTTCGTGTGCGCTTTGTACTTCATCCACGATGGCCAGCGACTCAGGTCGATCGCCCACCCGTCGAGCCAACATCTCCAGGCCCGCTTGACTGCGCTGCAACGCGTTTCGGCTTTCGTGCGCCAACCCGGCCATGGCCTCGCCGATCGCCGCCAATCGTTCGGATTGGAGCACACGCGCGCGATCAGCCTGATGCAAGAGCGACGAGCGCGCGAGCCACCAACAGAGCACACCAAGCACAAAGCTCAACCCGATCTGTATCCCCACAAGCAAAGGCACAAGATCCCGCGCACGCGCCTCAAGCTCTCGACGAGGCACGTAGGAGACGACCTTCCAGGCGTCGCGCGCCGACGCAGAGCGACGATTCAGATCGTCGGCCCGCCGCTGGGCGAGTGTGCGGACGTGCGGATCAACTGTTGTGAACGTGAACAGACCGCTGGTCGTGAGCAGTTGCCCCTGAGAGAGTGTGGAAACCGTCTGCCAGGCATCCGGAAACGCGTGACCAAATGTTCGCTCCTTGCGATCTGGGAACATGAACCCCCATTCTTCTTCCGGCGTGCGCCCGAGCAGCCAATAGCCGTCGGAATTGATGAGCATCATCTCGCCGGGCACCGTCGCAGCCGCACGCCGGAGCTTGTCTAAGAGAACCGCGCCAAGATAGTTCAGAATCACCATCCCGCGCCGGTCGCCACGCTCGTCGAAGACCGGCGTCGCGAAACGGATCACCGGCTTGGCTGGCCTTTCAATTTGACCACGCTCTACGTTGAGATCGAGCGGAGAGACGAAGATCGCGCCTTCGGGCAGTTGATTCGTCGCGATGTGATAGTACCGATTACTTTTGGATTGGAGTTCTGCTTCCGGAACGGCCCTGGCCTTTTCTCCTCGATAGTTGACCCGGATGATTTCCTGGCCTGCAACATCGACGTAACGCAACTGATCGTAGAGTGCTCGCTGCTGGGCAAAGAGAAGATACTCCTCAGTCACCGCGTCCCGCGTCTGGAGCGTTCCGTCGACGAGCATGCGGGCCAGGGTGCGACCGCCAGCGAGAATCATCAGGTCGCCTGCAACGGCCTGGAAATCAGAGACGATAATCTCGCTCTGGGCGGCTACACGGTTCATCTCTTCGACCCGCACAATGCGCGTTTCATTTCGCACGCGCATCAGGTAAACGCCCAAGAGTACCGCAGCGGCGGCGATGGCCAGCGGAGCAAAGATCGTCAGGCCGCGGAGCACGATGGCCCGCCGCGTGATACTGGGGCGGTAGAGATTCTCGGTCGGCGACATGATTCTCTACGGTAGGGTTCCGTGGGGCGAGTACAGTACAAACGACGCTCACATCGCCAACCATAGCCGCCTGCGCCCCATGGGCGACTCCATCCGATTGATCGTAGACGGACACCAACGGGGCTCCAATTCGCGGCGACTCGGGCCCACAAAAGGGCTTCGAGTCGCGACCCGTCGGGCGAAAGCCGCGAACATCGAGAAACCGCTGGAAACCGTTTGACGCGGCGGCGATCGCAAAATATGCTCGTCGATACTCCTGCCGCCGTCAGGCAGAAGGCTGTGTGGATTCGGGCCGATGCTGGCCCGTTCACCCAGCACGAAGGTCGAGCAAGGCCCTTTCCGCGCGAGTTCTGTGCGCGGAAAGGGCCTTTTTTTGTGCGCAGTGGCACGCCTGCCACAAGCTTCGATGAGGTACACCGATGCGAAAAAAGCAGAACAACCCCACGCAGTCGTCGACGCTTCTGCGACTGGCGGTCGGATTCGTCTACTTCTATTTCGGGTTTCTCAAGTTCTTTCCCGACTTGAGCCCCGCCGAACTGCTCGCCAGCCAGACGATCGTCCGGATGTCATCCGGATTGCTCGATGCATCGACGGCTTTGTGGTGGTTGGGCGTCATGGAATGCACGATCGGGCTGGCCTTCCTGTTCAATTGCGGCCTGCAGTATGTCTTCTTTCTGTTCTTGGCGCACATGGCCGGCACCTTTGCCCCGCTGTTCATTCTGCCGGAGTTGACGTTCAAAATCGCGCCGTTCGCTCCGACGACCGAAGGACAGTACATCTTCAAAAACGTCGTCTTCGTCGCGGCCGGCTGGACGGTATTGCTGCCGGCCGTTCGCGCGCACTGGAAACGGACGCTCGAACGGATCCGATTTCGCACGCAGCACGGCCCGAACGTCATCGCGTTTGCCTCGCCCAGTGAGGCTGCACGGCTAGGGCGTTCGTCGCGACAAGAAACGCGGCCGCCGGCACGGCCCGCCGCGCCCATCCCCGATCTTGTCGCTCATGCATCCGCAACTGGCCTCGCGGATCACTAGTGGTCTTGCGCGTGGCCAGACGTGGCAGTGTCAGCCATCGCATCTGCCCGCAGGCTCGATGCTCAGGGAATCACCGAGGAACAACAGCATGTCGAAGTATTGGAATCACGCCTGTGTGACAATCGGCGTCGTAGGGATGGTGATCGGTATCAGCGCCACGTACGAGAAGTATCGCGGCACCGATCTCAGCCGCGTACCGCAGTTCGACCGCCGCTCGACGGCGCGCGGCGTCGCAGCGGTGGACGATGCACACCGTGTGGCGGGCTCACACACCTACGATGATGATTTGTTGGCGCTGAACGTGGGTGAGCGGACGACGGACAGCGCGGCAGTAGAACCGAGAATCGACGGCCTGCGAATCTACCCCACGATTGAAAAGGGTATGCGGACGCCCTTCGATCTCTGGCGCTATTACGGACGCGGCGTGACCTCGTTTGGCACGCCCGTGCTGCCTATGCGGTTCGATCAATGGCGTTCCTTCCATCGCAAGCAGAAGCCGGACCTGATGCGCGATGTGCGAGAGTATATGAACCGTCGCTATGACTTCGGCGAAAAATCCGTGGCTGGTCACTTCATGTCCGGCGGCAAGCCCATCATGCGCGGTCCCGTCGCTCGCTTGCCTTCAGAGGTCGATTCGTTCGCAGAGCTTGCGGGACTGGCACCAGCCGAGATCAAGCGCCGCGATCTGTTCCCGTACAAGCCGCTGGCCCACCCGCTGCAGTCGACGGCACACATGGTGTTTCCTCCGGAGTGGATCAAAGTGCATCCCGATCATGCGCGGATCGACGTGGATATGGATTTCCCGACGGCCTATTTGCCCGAGTTTCCGCCGCCCTTGTTCCTGACCACACACAAAGAACTCGGCGACGTGAGCGGTGGCGTGGAAATCACGCTCGACAACTACTACGAGATCTTCGACGGGCTGTTGAGCCCGGAACAAATGGAAGGCCTTAAAGAGTTGCTACGCCCGTCGCCGACGACATGGTTCAATCAGACCGATCACCGGGTGACCGAGCGCCCTTCGCGTGGGGTGGCCTGCTTTGATTGCCATGTCAACGGGCACACCAACGGAGCGTTCGAGTTAGGCCCCGACTCGCGTCCCAACATGGCTCGCCTCCGCGTCGATACGCCGACGATGCGCGGCAATTTCAATCTGATGCAACTTTCCTCCAAGCGTTCGATCCGCAGTATGGATCACTTTTCCGAAGTCGAAGAGTACTTCGACGGCGACCCGGGCATGCAGCAGGCGATTGGCCCGCGCGCCGTGAAACGAGAAGTCACCAACCGCATGGGCGACTTCAACTCGATCATCGACTACCCGCCGGCGCCGAAGCTGACGCCGATGATGCGGCTCGATCCGGCGCTGGCCAGCGAACAAGAGCTTCGCGGCGAAGAGCTGTTTCACGGGCGGGCGAAGTGCGCCGTGTGCCACTACGGTCCAGCGTTCACCGACGACTACATGCACGACCTGCAAGTTGAGCGATTCTACGTAGGGCGGCCTGAAGGCCCCATCAAGACGTTCGCGCTGCGGGGCATCAAGGACTCGCCGCCCTATCTGCACGATGGTCGCTGCCCGACACTGCACGACACGGTCGAGTTCTTCAACATCGTGCTCGAACTCGATCTGACGGACGCCGAGAAGGCAGACCTCGTCGCGTTCCTGCTGTGTCTGTAGCTGCTGGACGCCACTGTCGATGCGGCGGACGTCTACACGGGAGGCTGTAGCGTGATGGCGCGGCCTTTGACTTTGTATTCGGGGGGCGTGATCGCTTGAGGCCCCTCGCCGTCGTCCAGCATCGTGCAATTGCCGCCCGCGCGTTTGGCCTCGCGAACCGCTTTGAAGAGCCGCGCGTAGATCGACTCGCTGGAGTCGTTGCTGAGGAACTCGGCAACGCCGAACGTCACGGTCACCGGCAACAGGGCACCCTGGTACTCCATCGTGCTCTGTTCGACGGTCTGCCGAATGCGCTCGGCCAAGCTGGTGGCATTGCGCGGCCCCGTATCGGCCAAAAAGATCAAGAACCGCTGACCATCAAAGCGGGCGGTAAAGTCGTAGCCACGACTCTTGCGCAGACAGTCGTCGACAATTCGACCGACCGCGGCGATGACCTCGTCGCCCACCAAGGCACCATAGCGACGATTCACCTGGTCCAAATCGTCGATGTCGGCCAGGGCCATGCTGACGATGCGCTGCCGCTGGGGATCGCCGCTGACGAAGTCTGCAATCGTGGCTTCGAGTCCCGTGCGGTTGGTGAGATCCGTGAGCGCATCGATCCTCAGGTTGCGTTCGAGTCCCGCCAGACGTCCCTCGGCCTGCATGACCTTCAGCAGGGCTGTGTGCATTTCGTCGCGCACGCTGTGGCAGGTGTCGAGTAGCTTGGTGATCTCGACGGTCAGGCGGTGGCAGCCCTCCGCGCGATCGCTGGAGAAATCGAGGATGGCGATGTTGTTGACGGTGGTTTCAATCTGCGCCCCCTGATCCATGAGCACCGTGGTGAGCTCCTGAGCGACTGCGCTCATTTCGCCCAACTCGCCGCCCGTCTTGTCGCCCAGGTGCGAAGCCGCGCCGGCTTGGCGCGCGAGGTACGATTCATTGGATTGCTTGAGCTCAGCCAGGCATTCTTCCATGGCTGCCTGCTCGGGATCGTCGCCACTGTTACGCGCCTTGAGATCGACGGCGATCAGCTCGTCGCGATAGCGACCCAGCTCCAGCCGGAACACGTGCACGGCGGCCTCGACAAACGACACCGTGGCTTCCACACCCTCCAGCATATCGAGCCACTCGGCTGGGATGTCGTCGCTGTGTTCTGGCGCCGCGATAATCAACTCCGTTTCTGGCTCTTCTTCGACAGGCGCTGCATCAGGCGCTGGCTCGAAGATCGGACCGGCGCTGGCCAAAATCGGCGCCGAACCTGGCGCTGGAGCCATTCGGCGCAGCCACACACCCAGCGCAAAGCCCAGCCCGAGATTCAAGACGGCGACGGTGAACACCAAAAACATCGCGGACCCCACGCGCGGCGTGAGCGGAGGTTAGGCGCGATTCGGGCAGCCTGGCCAGCGGCCCGAATCCGAGGCGCGCCGTTTCCCGAACGTGCATCCCTCCAAAACCATAGGTTGGAGGGTTGAATGCGGGCCAGGACCGCGGCGTCGAGCGTAAACCTCCGCCACTGCGCGTCCCGGCGGAAACGTTGGCCAACGCTTGACGGCTTCGCGCCGTCCGGCCATTCTTCCGGCCATCTCAAAAGTATCGATTGGGAGGATTCAGCCGCGTGCATCGCTCGTACCGCACCCTGACCGTCGCAGGCATCGCTCTGATAGCGCTGTTGCAGGTTTCGTCCGAGACGCTCGCCGAGAACTGGCCCGCCTGGCGCGGACCGCGTGGCGATGGGACCAGTCAGGAGCAGGAGGTGCCGGTCCGCTGGGGACCGGATGAAAACATCCGCTGGAAAGTGCCCGTGCGCGCCGCAGGACACGCCTCGCCGATCATCTGGGAGGATCGCATTTTCCTGGTTGGCTGCGACGAGCAGCGCGAAGCCCGCACGCTGACGTGCCGCGCCCGCGACGACGGTGGCGTGATTTGGCACGTGGATGTGCTCGAGGCGCCGCTGGAAGGTAAACACCCGCTCAATAGTTACGCCTCGGGGACACCCGTCACCGACGGGCAGCGCGTCTTTGTCAGCTTTCTCGATCGCGACGAGATGTTCGTGGCGGCGTACACGTTCGATGGCGACCAGCTCTGGCGGGCGCGGCCGGGCGGCTTTTCCAGCAAGCACGGCTATTGCAGCTCGCCGGTGCTCTACGAAGATCTCGTGATCGTCAACGGCGACCACGACGGTGAAGCGTATCTGGTCGCGCTCGACCAGGAGTCCGGCAGCGTCCGCTGGCAGACCATTCGGCCCAACCGCATCCGCAGCTATTCGACGCCCATCATCCGGAACATCGACGGGCGGACACAAATGATCCTCTCCGGCAGCCAGAGCGTGGCCAGCTACGATCCACGCGACGGCTCGCAGCATTGGGTCATCGACGGGCCGACCGATCAGTTCGTGGCCTCGATTATCTATAACGGCGAGCTGCTGTTCATGACGTGTGGCTTTCCGGACCGGCACATGCTCGCCATCCGGCCCGACGGGCGCGGCAACGTGACGGACACCCACGTCGTTTGGCGAACGACGCGCGCCGCGTCGTATGTCCCATCTCCGATTGCCGCCGGCGACTACTTTCTGGTCGCCGCGGACAATGGCCTGGCCAGTTGTTTCGACGCGGAGACGGGCCAGCGGCATTGGATCGAGCGCATCGGGCGCCGCTACAGCGCTTCACTCGTATCGGCAGCCGGACTGGTGTACTTCCTCTCCGACGACGGCGTAACGACCGTCGTACGGCCCGGGGAGGAGTTCGACGCAGTCGCCGTGAACGAGCTCGGCGAAGCGACCTATGCCTCTGCGGCAATTAGCCAGGGGCAACTCTTCATCCGCGGTGAAGAGCACCTGTACTGCATCGGCGATTAGCGAGTCGCCGGATCTGTCGCAGGGCCGTTGTCGGGCCCGGCGTTACTCGTCGCCCGCCTTGGGAATCACCCAGATGTTGCGGAAGGCCACGGGATTGCCGTGATTCTGCAGCATGATTGGCCCCGGCTCGGGACCCTCGGGCTGACCGCCGGGCGTGATCTCCGTCACTTCGTAGTCTTCGTGCACGACGACACCGTTGTGGCGCACGGTAACGCGCGCTGAGGCCGTCTTATTACCCTCGTCGTCGAACCGCGGGGCGGTGAAGTCGATGTCGTAGGTTTGCCAGACCAAAGGCGGGAAGCACATGTTCACCTGCGGGTCGTGCAGTGAGTAAATGCCGCCGCATTCGTTGTGCAGTCCTGCGAGACCGAAACTGTCGAGTATCTGCACTTCGTAGCGGTCCTGGAGGTAGACGCCGCTGTTGCCCCGTCCCTGGCTGCGAGCCTCGGGCATGAAGGGTGTGCGGAACTCCATGTGCAGTTGGAAGTCGCCGAACTTCTGCTTGCTCTTGCAACCCACGCCCAGCAGCTTGTCTTCGATAATGCGGCCGCCCTCGAAGTTTTCACTGGTCGTGCCGTCGAACAGCACGATGGCGTCTTCGGTCGGGGGCTTGCCGAGCGTGGGACTCTTGCGCTCGGTCCGCTCCATCGTGCCCAGCTCGGTGCCGTCGTTCGTTTCGACGAGCACGCGCCCGTCTTCGATCGTCGCGCGGCCGTCGCCCGTATCGAACACCAGCACGCCGTCCTGTACTTCGCCGTCGGCTTCAAGCTTGGTCACGCCATCCCACCCATCGCCCGGGAGACCGCCCAGATAGCCAACGCCGTGAAACTTCCCATCGCCCAGGGCGATAACCTGCAGCCCGACGCGGCTGGCCTGTCCTTCGAACTCGAACTCGCCGACGTACTCGCCCTGCAGCGCGTAGTCCGGTCCGGCTTCGGCAATGTCGGTGACTCCACCATCGGCAGACACTGCAGATCGAGGCAACAGCGTCACCGCGCTGATGAGTCCCGTGCACGCGAGTCCCAGCCAGATCACTCGAAACCTGGACATAATTGTTCTCCCCGGACGTATGCAATTCCTGCTGGCGCAAGTCGCCATTTTGGCCACCGCCAGATCGCGCCGCAAGCTGCTCGGCGGTGGTCGGTGGGGGCTGACCTCTAAGCCCAGGCCGCAAGCACCCGCCACGGGGAAGAGGGACTGGGTTAGGCCCTCAAGTCAGGAAGCGATCAGCACGCTGGAGCGCGCAACAATGGTACCGAAGCCGGCGTGCCGCTGCTCAGCTCAGCAGGCCCGATAGCAGCGTGCCTTTGACCAACTCGCGCGGCTGGTTGAGGTGGTTGTAGACGATCGTGTCCGGCACGATGCCCACGCTGTGGTACACGGTCGCCAGCACATCGCAGGGATGCACGGGCGAGTCGAGCGGCCCGGAGGCCGTCGCGTCCGAAGCACCGTAGACGAAGCCTCGCTTGACGCCCGCACCTGCCAACACGGCCGTGTAGCAGTAGGGCCAGTGATCGCGTCCGTCGTCGCTGTTGCTGTTGCCCGAGGTGCTCACGCCGCGCTTGGGGCTGCGGCCGAACTCGCCGACGGCAATGACGAGCGTCTCGTCGAGCAGGCCGCGTTCGTCGAGATCGCCAATCAACGCCGCCAATGCCGAGTCGAGCATGGGGGCCGACCACTTTTTCATTCGCTCGGAAAGCCCCGTGTGGACGTCGAACGAATGCTTGTCGCTATTGGCCACCTTCGGCCAGTTGACCTCGACGAACCGGCAACCCGCCTCGACCAAGCGCCTCGCCAGCAGGCAGCACTGACCGAACGTGTTGCGACCGGTCCCGGAATAGGGGTTCAGCCCATAGCGGTCGCGCGTGGCGTCGCTCTCCTGCGAGAGGTCAAACGCTTCGCGGGCCCGACCCGAGGCAATGAGGTTAAGCGCCTGCTGGTAGTACGCATCGACATCGTACTTGGCGACGGCTTTCTCGACGGCCGGCATGCCCTCGACGATCAAGTCCCGCAGACGAGCCCGACGTTCGAGCCGCGCCGTGGTTACTTCGGGCCGCAACTGCAAGTCGTCGACCTTGATCTTCTCCATCTTGTCCATGTCCAGGTCGTCGCCCGGCGGGAAGAGATAGTAAGGATCGTAGGCTCGACCCAGGAAGCCGGCCGTGCCGGCCTTGTTCACCACGTTGCTCTCCTGCAACGGGCGGGGCATCATCACGAACGGCAGCATCGGCTCTTCCGGCGGTTTCAGCCGCGCGATGTTCGAGCCCACGTTGGGGAAGTCTTTCGGGCTAGGCGGTTCGAGTTGCCCGGAGGGGCTCACTTTGTCGGCCGTGTAGCCGGTGAGCATCTGGTAGATGGCCGCCGTGTGATTGAACAGGCCGATGGGCGTGTAGCTCATCGAGCGGATGAGCGTGGTCTTGTCCACGACCTGCGCAAAGTTCGGCATCAATTCCGTGACGTTGACGCCGGGCATCTTCGTGGCGATCGGCTTGAAGACGCTCTTGACGTTGTCCGGCACATCGGGCTTCGGATCCCACAGATCCAAATGGCTGGGACCACCCTGCAGATAGAGCAGGATCACGCTCTTGGCCTTGTTCCAGCCCGGCCCGCCGCCGACGGACTCTGAGCCCTGCGCGGCTTTCAGCTTGAGCATGTTGGCCAAGCTGAGGCCCATCATGGCCGAGCCACCCACGCGCAACATCTCGCGACGCGTCACACCATCGCACGTGTCTTTGTTCGAGCGACCAGGAACGACGAGCATCGGCCAATCCTCCGCAGTCAAGGCGGGAACGTGCAGCGCATCCGCGCTCCGAGCGCAAACAAACGCCGAGCGAGAGACGCAAACTGGCGGGGCAGCGCAAGTTGTTTGTCGACAACAACTAAGTGGTCGCCAGTATAGCGGTTGTCAAGCGGCCCTGTCAAACTTTTGCCGACGGGAATCACGCGGCCCGCGACGGCCCACGCAACGAGTTACGACAACCAATCTTGCGCGCCCCGGGGCCACGTTTGAATCGTGTCTCCGGCTGCGAACTCGACGCTGCCGTTGTTGTCGGTTCTGACGGGCGGGCAAGTGGCGAGGAGTAGAGCTAGAGACTGGGCGCGGCGCAAAACTTGCTGCTCGGCCACTGCATCGCATAGCGCGTAGAGCCCGGCTGCGATGCGTTCTTTTGTACTCGCGCTTCATTCCATGCCCTGCTCGTCGCGACTTGCGGACAAGTGATATCACGCGATCAGTGCGAATGGCCGCGGCGAGGTCGCTTGTCTATAACAAATCGATGCTGCCCTGGCGTCCGATGGCGCCTCGGGATCAAACCTTCCTCGTCTTGCAACTGCCGCCAGGATTCATTGAACTCAAAATGTCCGCCGCCATTCGTTGCGATCGCTTGTTCAAGCGCTATCCGGGGCGACCGCCCGTGGATGCCGTGCGGGGCATTGATCTGGTCGTCGAGCGCGGCGAGTGCTTCGGGCTGTTGGGGCCCAACGGAGCCGGCAAGACGACGACCATCGAGATCGTCGAAGGGTTATTCGCGCCGACGAGCGGACACGTCGAAATCCTCGGCCATCGCTGGGGCCGGGACGATGAGCAGATCAAGCAGCGGCTAGGCATCTCGCTGCAAGAGACGCGGCTGCCCGAGAAGCTGACGGTGCGCGAAACGTTGGGATTGTTTCGCAGCTTCTACCGCCGCGGCTACCGGCCCGACGACGTGATGGAAGTCGTCGGACTCACCGAGAAAGCGAACGCCTGGGTACGCAAACTCTCCGGCGGTCAGAAGCAGCGGCTGGCGGTGGCCTGTGCTCTTGTGGGAGCGCCGGAGTTGCTGTTGCTGGACGAACCGACGACGGGCCTCGACCCCCAGTCGCGGCGGCAGTTGTGGGAGATCATTCGCCGCTTTCGCTCCGAGGGGCGAACGGTATTGCTGACAACACACTACATGGACGAAGCCGAGCGGCTCTGCGATCGCGTGGCGATTGTCGATCGCGGCCAGGTCATCGCGTTGGGTTCGCCGCGGGAGCTGATCGAGCAACTCGGCGGCGAGCACGTGATCGAGTTTTCGTGCGCCCCGCACGCTGAGGCAAACACCGAAGAACGGGCCATCGACGCGATTCGCTCGTTGGACGACGTCACCTCCGTTCGCCGCGAGAACGGTCGCGTCGCGCTCACGGTACATCGGCCACATCGCGTCTTGCCCGAGGTGCTGAACCGGCTGGCGCACGACGAGCTGGATCTGGAATCGCTCACCACGCGCCATGCCAGCCTGGAAGACGTATTCGTCTCGCTCACCGGCCGCCACCTGGATGATGAGAGTCGCGAATCCGTTGAAATGCCCCAGACGGTAGCCAACGGATGACGACCGAACCGCAATCCCCGACAGCGGCTCCCATTGAGCAGGCCGAAAAAACCGAGTCGCCGATTGCGCGCCTGCGCGAGGAAGAGCGCCGGCCCCACCCGATGCTCGAGCTGATAATCGCGCGGACCCGGGAGTTCTATCGCGAGCCGGAAGTCATCTTCTGGGTTTACGGTTTTCCACTGTTGATGGCCGTGGCCCTGGGTATCGCGTTTCGCAATCAGCCAGTCGAACAGATCATCGTCGACATCCAACAGTCGCCGTCGGCCCACAGGGTCGCCGATGCGCTGAAACCTGACGAAGGCGACAGTATTGCGGCCGATGCAGAGTTCGACCATTCGCCGCAGTTCGAGGTCCGTATCGTGACGGCCGAAGAGGGGCGCCGTCGGTTGCGGAGCGGCAAGACGGCGCTGATCGTTGTCCCGTCGGGCGAGGAATCCGAGCAGCTCGACGTGCTGGAGTTCGAGTACATCTACGATCCCACGCGGCCCGACAGTCGCAGTGCGCGGGCGGCCGTCAACGATCGACTCGAACGCGCCGCCGGCAGAGCCGATACGCTGGCCACGGTTGATCGGGAAGTGAGCGAACCGGGCGGTCGCTATATCGACTTCCTGATCCCAGGTCTGCTGGGCATGAGCTTGCTGGGTGGCGGGCTGTTCGGCATCGGCTTCGTCACGGTCGACATGCGGGTGCGGCATCTGCTCAAGCGGTTCATTACCACGCCCATGAAGAAGACGCACTTCCTGGCGTCGCTGATGATCAGCCGCTTCATGTTCGCCATTACGGAAGTTGTGCTGCTGCTGGTGTTCGCCCGGTACTTTTTCGATGTGCGGGTCACCGGCAGTTGGCTGTCCATGATCGGGCTCTTGGTGCTCGGCGCGCTGACATTTTCGGGGATGGGCTTGCTTGTCGCCTGCCGGGCAAAGACCCTGGAAACAGTATCGGGGCTGGTGAACCTGGCCATGCTGCCGATGTGGCTGTTGTCCGGCGTGTTCTTTTCGTACGAGCGTTTTCCCGAGGTGGCCCACCCGTTGATTCGGCTGCTACCCCTCACTGCGCTGAACGACGCGCTGCGGGCCGTTTCCATCGAAGGAGCACTCGCCACTTCGCTGTTGCCAGAGATCATCGTGATGACCGGTTGGATGGTCCTGAGCTTTGTGGTGGCGCTGCGGTTTTTTCGTTGGACTTGAGAGAGCGTGGGCAGTTTTGTTGCGGAGCGTGTTGCCATGCCATGGCGGTTTCTCTTGTTGTTCTGGGGTGCGACGTTTCCTGCTGTAGTCGCCTACGCCGACGCGGTCGAGCGGCTGAACCTGGAACGGCTCCGCGCGACACACGAGCAAGTGCAAGCCTTGGCAAAAGCCGTCGAGCCGGTCGAACTCGAGACCGGCTACGGCGACTATCGCGCCATCGTGCATGCCCACTCACACTATTCGCACGACAGCGTGGGTACCATCGAAGAGATTCTTGCCGCCGCCCACGCAACCGAGGTGCGCGTGATCATGTTCTCCAATCACCCGGCGGACTGGTACGACTACTACGAAGACACCGACAAGGGCATGCGCGACGGCGTGCTGCTGGTGGCGGGCGCGGAAACAGGCGGCTTGTTGGTCTATCCGACCCGGAGCCTACAGTCGCACGCTTCGACTCCGCCGCAGCCGTTTGTCGAAGTGATCCGCGAGTCGGGCGGCCTGAGTTTCGTCTCGCACCTGGAAGAGCGGCTCGACTGGGAGCTCGAACAGCTCACCGGCAACGAGATCTACAACACGCACGCCGACCTGATGGACGAACGCCGGCTGCTGGGTCTGCTGCGATCGCCGCTCGGTTTGTTGCGGATGCTGCCTGCGCTGGAGCAATTCCCGCAGGAGACGTTCGCCTGCATTCAGGACTATCCGGCCGACTATCTGGCCGCCTGGGACCGCTGGTGCCAGCGGGCACCGCACACCGGAGTAGCCGCGAACGACTCCCATCACAACCAGGCTTATCGCGGCACCGTGACCGAAGAGGGACATTTGTTGATCGAAGACGCGCTGGGCGACGAGGTCGCCGATCTCGATCCCGAGAAAATCGCGCCGGTCAAACTCTTCATCGGCCAGCGCAAGCCGGGCGAAGAAGTCTTCAACCTCGATCTCGATCCCTACGATCGCAGCTTTCGCCACGTGAGCACGCACCTGCTGATGAACGAGCTGACGCAGGAGGCCGTCTGGGACGCGCTCTCATCGGGCCGGGCGTACGTGGCATTCGACTGGATGGCCGACCCGACAGGTTTCGCCTACCTGGCGGAAAGCAAGGCCGATGGCGAGGCGCGGCGGTGGGATATGGGAAGCGGGATGCCGCTGGTTGAGGAGTTGAAGTTGCTAGCCGAAGCTCCGCTATCGGGCGAGTGGCGCGTGATCCGAAACGGCGAGCGGGTGCAGCAGTCGGACGGCCGAACACTCGAGTTTCCCGTCGACGAACCCGGCGTCTATCGCGTCGAACTCTGGCTCACCATCGCCGGCGAACCACGACTGTGGATTCTCTCGAATCCGGTGTACGTGCACGATGCAACAAGCAAACCGTCCTAACTTGACTCGGCATTTGCCCGCTCACCGCGGGTGCCACTGGCCGCTGGTCGGCCAGTGCTTTTTGTGAGCGAGGCCGTTCTTGCTTCGATGCTGATTGCTTGCGGCGGGCACTGGCTGGCAAGCAGCCAGCGGCAGCCGATTTCGAACGCGCTGGCGCCCAGTCATCACAGAATAAGTCGGCGGCTCGGCAGCGAGCTCAGCTTCAGGTTGTTGATCCTGCTCGGCGGGCGAGTGCTGATAGATCGGTGATGACGGCTGCTCCGTCTGATTGTTCCACGCGTCGGCAGATGAGGTCGATGGCTTTGAGCTCGGGGTCGACGACGTAGAGACATGAGGGGTGGCCGAGGAAGTCGAACGCCGCGCGGTGGGCGATCACCCAGTCGAGTGCGCGATCGAGGGCCGTCAAGAAGTCTTCGAGTTGCCACCTTCCGCCACGGAAAGCGGTGATGTCGCTGATCGGGCTCATGGGCACTTCGATCAGGCCGCTCTTATACACGAACGGTTGCGCGGCGGCCTGGGCCTCTACAATGCTGGCGAAGACGTCTTCACCGGGTGTTTCGCCGGCGGGACTGAGCTTGTGAGCCGGGTACATGCTGCTCACCCAGGGGTAGCCCAGCTCCAGGAACATCT
>CALKYM010000183.1 GCA_938003525.1 uncultured Planctomycetales bacterium
GAGTCGACAGGCAAAGTTACGAGAACCAGTTGAACCTGCTGAACAGCAAAGCGCAGCAGCTCATCGTCCGCGCCCCGACCGACGGCCAGATCATCACCTGGAACCTGCAAGACCGGCTGCGCAGCCGTCCCATTCAGACCGGCCAGACGCTGCTCACGATTGCCGATCCGTCCGGCCCCTGGGAGTTGGAAGTGTTGATGCCCGAGGATCGTATGGGCCACATCGTCGCGGCGCAGAACGAATTCGGCGAGAACCTGGACGTCGAATACATCCTGGCCAGCGACCCGGGCCGAACGCTCAATGGCACGATCGAGGACGTCGATCTGGCGGCCGACGTGCGCGGCGAATCGGGCAACACCGTGATGGTCGTCGTGGCCATCGACAAAGAAGACATCCAAGATCTGCGACCCGGCGCCGGCATCACGGCCAAGGTCGGCTGCGGGAAGCGCTCATTAGGCTACGTGCTGTTCCACGACCTGGGCGCCTGGATCAATTCGCGGATCATCTTCTCGTGGTTCTGATACCGCACTTCGCCAATCGCAAGGATTCCTGACGATGCACGCCGCAGCCGTTTACCTGACTTCCGCTCTCGCGCTCGCCGGGCAATTCGATGGACAGGATCGCGCGGCGGCACAGCAACCCAACGTCGTGCGCGGCATCGTCTACATCCTGGAAGAACGCGAAGTGCCGGCGCCGGAGCCCGGGCAGTTGCTCTCTGTCGAGTTCCGCGAAGGTGATTACGTCGACAAAGGGACGCTGCTGGGCACCATCGACGACCGCGACGCGCAGGCCCAGCGCGACGTCGTCCAGTTCGAGTTAGACGCCGCCCAGGCCGAGGCCGACAACGACGTCAACATTCGCTTCGCGCGCGAGTCTCGCAACGTCGCCAAGTTTGAGTACCTGAGGGCCTACAACGCCAACAAGAAAGCGCCTGGCGCCGTCTCGGACAGCGAACTGGCCCAGCTCTACTTCCAACACTCGCGAGCCAAACTGCAGATCGAACAGGCCGAGCATGAGCTGGAAGTCGCCAAGCTCACCGCCCGCGCCGGCCAAGCCCGGTTGAAGCAGGCAGAACTGGCCATCGAACGCCGCCAGATCACGGCGCCCATCTCCGGCATGATCGTCACTGTCTTCAACAAGAACGGCGATTGGGTCGAGCAGGGCGAGCCGGTGATGCACATCGTGTTTCTCGAGCGGCTGTTGGTGAAGGGCCGCATCGACTCGCGGGCCTATTCCTATAGCGAGTTGATCGATCGACCCGTGACTGCTGAGTTGGAGCTGGCCCGTGGCCGCCGCGAGCAGTTCACCGGCAAGATCGTCTTCGCCAACCCGCAAATCAACGACAGCCTGACGTTCGAGGTGTGGGCCGAAGTCGACAATCGGATGGAGAACGGACACTGGCTGCTGGAGCCGGGCCGTGAAGGCCTGTTGACCATCGATGTCGGCAACGCGGCCGCCGATGGCGCTCGACCGGCAGTCGGTCAACAACCGGGCAGCGATGCGCTCGAACTTCGTTAGTCAGCGCCGATAGCCCACTACCCGATGCGGCTTCATGGCGACCCTCGCTGACAGTTTGGTTTCCAGTTCGGCGCGCAAGCTCTCGTTGCGCAAGCGGCCTGATCTCTCGGCGCGGCGGCAGCGGTATCAGGGTCGCTCATACTGGGTCGTCAAAGAACCGGTGGGGCTCAACTACTTTCGCTTTCAAGAAGAAGAGTTCGCCATCCTGCAGATGCTCGATGGCGAGGTGAGCCTCGACGGGCTCAAAGCTCAATACGAGGCCGAGTTCCCACCGCAAAAGATCACCGTCGAGGATATTCAGCAGTTCCTCGGCACGTTGCACCGCAGCGGATTGGTGATTGCCGACGTACCCGGGCAAGGTCAGCGACTGCACGAGCGGCGCGACGAACGACGGCGCAAAGAGTTGCTTGGCACGCTGACCAACGTGCTGGCCATTCGCTTCAAAGGCATCGATCCCGAGCGGCTGCTCAATCGACTCTACCCTTGGGTGTGGTGGGCCTTTGCACGGCAGTTCGTGATGGTGGTCATGGCCGCAGGTCTGGCGGCACTGTTGTTGGTGGGCGTGCAGTTCGAGGAATTCCAGTCACGACTGCCGGCCTTTCACCAGTTCTTCTCGCTTTCCAACGTGTTTCTGCTTTCGGTCACGTTGGCCGTGACGAAGGTGCTGCACGAGTTCGGCCATGGGCTGGCGTGTAAGCACTTTGGCGGTGAGTGCCACGAGATGGGCGTGATGATCCTGGTGCTCACGCCGTGCCTGTATTGCAATGTTTCGGACTCGTGGATGCTGCCCAACAAGTGGCATCGCGCCGCTATCGGCGCCGCCGGGATGTACGTTGAGGTGGTGCTGGCCACTATCGCCACGTTCATCTGGTGGTTCTCCGAGCCGGGGCTGTTGAATCACCTTTGCTTGAGCACGATGTTCGTTTGCTCAGTGAGCACGATCATCTTCAACGGCAACCCACTGTTGAAGTACGATGGCTACTACATCCTCTCGGACATCACCGAGATCCCCAACTTGCGGCAAAAGGCCACCAGCCTGCTCAGCCGCACGCTGGGCGAAGTTTGCCTGGGACTCGAGCAGCCCGACGATCCGTTCATGCCCGAGGGACGGGGCAAGTTCTTCTTGCCAATTTATGCGGTCGCGGCGGCCGTCTATCGCTGGGTCGTGGTGCTGTCGATCTTGCTGTTTCTGAACAAGGTGTTTGAACCGTATCGCTTGCAGATCATCGGCCAGATGATCGCCGCCATGGCGCTGGTGAGCTTGGTCGTCGCGCCGCTTTGGAAGTTGGGCAAGTTCTTCTACGTCCCGGGGAGGTTGGCCAAAGTGAAGAAGCCGCGCTTCTACGCCACGCTCGGTGTGCTAGCCGCGATTGTCGCGTTCGTCGTGTGGGTGCCGCTGCCCTACAGCGTGCTCTGCTCGTTCGAGGTGCAGCCGCGCAAGGCCTCGCCGGTTTACGTCGACGTCGACGGTATTCTCGAAGAGGTTTACGTCGAACCGGGCGATCAAGTCAGCCCGGGAACCGAGCTCGCGCTACTCTCGAATCCTGACGTCGAGTTCGGCCTGGCCGAGCTCGTCCGCGAGCGCAATCGTTACCATGTCGAACTTGAAACGCTCGAGCGACAGCGTTTCGACGATCCCGCTGCCGACGACCAAATCCCGGGACGCCAGCGGCTGCTGGACGGCGTCAAGCGACAGATCGCAGAAAAACAAGCTGAGATTGACGCACTGCGGCTCTTGAGCCGGGCGTCGGGCACGGTACTCCCACCGCCGAATGTGTCTCCGCCACCCGAGGACGAGGGTCAACTGCCCTCCTGGTCGGGTAGTCCGCTGGACAAGCGCAATCTCGGCTGCATGCTGCAAAAGAGTACGCTGTTTTGCCAGGTTGGCGATCCACGACAGATGGAAGCCATGCTGGTCATCGATCAGGCCGACATGCTGCTGGTCGCGCGCAACCAGCCGGTGGAACTGTTGCTCGACGAGTTGCCGTTCGCTCCACGCGAATCGAAGATCGAAGACATCTCGCACGTGGACCTGAAGGTCAGCCCCAAGAGTCTTTCGAACAAGGCCGGCGGCGACCTGGCCACGACCACCGATGAATCGGGCCGAGAGCGACCGCAACGCCCGACTTACCAGGCCCGCGCCCCGCTGGAAGTCGAACAAGTCGGCCTGCTGCGTCCCGGATTAAGAGGACGCGCCAAGATCCACGTCGCCCCGCAAACGCTGTGGCAACGCGCCTGGCGCTTCATGGCGCGGACATTCAATTTCGATCTCTAGCGGTAGGTCGGGGTGAACGCTGACCTTCTATGAAGGTTCGCTGCGCTCTTGCACGCGTCAGACGTCGAGGTTGCGGACTTCGAGGGCGTGTTTCTCGATGAATTCGCGGCGCGGCTCGACTTTGTCGCCCATCAAGACGCGAAACATGTCGTCGGCCGCGCTGGCGTCGGCCATGGTGACCTGCATCAAGACGCGATTCTCCGGATCGAGCGTCGTCTCGCGCAGTTCTTCGGCGTTCATTTCGCCGAGCCCCTTGAAGCGCGTGATCGTCAGGCCACGCTCGCCCGCTTTGTGAATCGCGGCGAGCAACCCGCGCAAGTCTTCGAGCCCCACAGAGGACTCGCCGCGGCTTAGCAGGTAGCGGGGTTCTTCGGTCCCCGTGCGCTCTTCGGGGAACAGCGCTGCGACGTCGAACCCCAGTTCGCGGAGTTCGGCCAGGTGCTTGTTGATCGTCCGCACCTCGTGCAGCTCGGTGACGTGCAGGCGGACGCCCTGTTGCCCGTTGCCTTCGGCCTCTTCTGGCGGCGCGTCGCTCAGCCGCACCTGTTCGCCGCGCTGACGCTCCTGCTCGGCGACGAACTCATCCAGATCTTTGCGACTGGGGAACCACCGCTCATCGACGCCGAGGAAGACGTGGAACACCGGGAGCTTACCTGTTTCGGCATCGATCCGCCCGGCGTGCATTTTGACGGGAATGCCGCGACGTTCGAGTGCGACCAGCGCATCTTCCAGCGGCACCAACAGGCTGCACAGCCGCTGGAGCTCTTTGCCTTTGATGGTGCGTCCATCGCCCGGCTCGAAGACGGCATCGGCCAAGCCCAGTTCCAAGAGCCAGCGGCTCATCTCATCGTCGGTCTGAACGTAGCTCACCTTCTTGCGATCGACGAC
>CALKYM010000184.1 GCA_938003525.1 uncultured Planctomycetales bacterium
AGCCGCAGCGGATCCTGACTGAGCACCTTGAGAAAACCGCGCCGCTCCATTTCCAGAATCATCAGGCCGACCAGCGTCTTGAGCGGCACTTCGCAGAGGTAGCCGGCCTCGATGGCGTTGAGCTTGGCCACCTTGCCGTTGCGGCGAAAGCTCTTGAGCTCGATGGTCGGCACGATCCAGTCGTCGCGGTCCCACTGCAATTCATCGAGCCGGTCGGCCGCGTGAATCAGCGAACTGTGCTTCATCGTCACGATGCCGAAGCCGATCACCACCAGCGCGCCCACCAGCACCAACATCACGATCCGGCTGCGGCCGATGCGGCGCTGCGGTGGCGGAGGCGCGACCACCGCCGGTTGCGCGGGGCGCGGAGCCGCCGCTCGCGCCTGCGGCCTGAACTCGCCCGTCTCGAATACGGCCGCCGGTAAGTAATAGGTGAGTTGCATCTTCTCCTGCGCACGCACGTCATCCTTGTGCGCGCGGACGACGAGGTAGCGATCTTCCTCGGGCGGCTCCTCGGGCATGGTGACTGCCGTCCCGCGGCGGCCGAGATACGAGAGCTTGTAGCGCTCGTTGACGAAGGGCTCAGTCCGCAACCCCAACTCGGTCGCCTCGTCGAGGCTCAGCTCTTCCTTTTCGACCGTGACCGGGAAGCGGACCAGCACTGTCATGTGCTCAAGCGGCTCATCCCACTCGACAGGCGCCCAATTGAAGACGACCAGATCGCCCAGTTCCGGAGAGTTGGTCGTATCGAGATGCCCGACCGCCGCGTAGTCGGTGAAGTAGGTCAGCACATAGGTGATATCGCCGGCACCGTACCGCTGACCGCCGGCGAGCAGCACATCCCAGCGATTGCCCAGATCGCGGAGGTCCAAGTCGTACCGCCGCCGGCCATCGACCACCGCCCCACAACCCGGCTGGTGCCAATCGATGCGGGCCCGCTCCCCCTGGAAATAGAAGCCTCCCATCGTGCCGCGTTCGACCTGCCAGCGCACCTTGTACCGCACCATCGCCTTCCCATCCGGCGACAGAGCAGCCTCCACCTCCACCCACCGCAGATCCGCCCGAACCTGACCCGCCGCAGGAGACGCCAGCCCAATCAGGACGGCGGCCAAGCAGACCGCAAGCCCGCAATAGCGGCGATTCAAGACGCCCCAAAGCACCCGACCCAACATGAACGCGCTCCCTCACGGAGGCAGAACGGATTCTGTCGGTGATTGTACAGCTTTGAGGCAATCGTGTGCGGGTCTGTGATCACTGGACATTCACTTCGCGGTTCTTCGCGAAGGAGTTTCTCCACCGTGTCCACGCCGTACGCATGGCCGTGCCAAAGCGAGACACCAGTCCCAGCCGGCTGGGTGTGATTGAGCAGCAATGCGAATAGTCACTCTCGTCGAGGCAGAGGTCTGCGTAGCCCGCGGCAACTGCCGGCCAAGAACCGAAAACTCCGCCGTGATCGAGGTTGCAAGGGCCTCGGCCGTAGAGATGAAAGGAATCGGCAGCAAGCCGCCGATAGACGAAGCTTTGATCGGTGAACGGGTCCAGTGGCACGCGCGACAAGATGCTGGGAGTGAGACATGAGAGGTCGTCTGGATAGGAGGAATTCGCGCCGCGATGTGTTCGAAGGGACAAGTCGATGGCCAGCATGCGCAGTAGCGCAAGAGCACGGTTGTCCTGTTCACGAAATAGGGATTGGCGTTCTTCTATCGGTGAGTCAGCTATGGTCTGAAGGCATTCTAGCACAGCCTTCTGAACCTCTTCGGGGACGTCGGGCTCTGCCGACCCGGAGAGATCACCATTCACGAAGTCGCACGGTTCATCGGCACATCCAACCTCTAGCTCCCAGCGTCGATCCCGCGCGAGTATTACTTGCGCTGGTTCGCGTTCGCGATGTAGGCGTTCGAGGTGTCGCAACAACTCCGTCTGCTGTGCCTGATCGAACCGTGTTCGCAGTCTGCGTAGGTGATCGATTGCCATGCAGCCTATCGCCGCAGAAACGAGGAGGCTGATTGTGATGCCTCCCCTGCGGGCAGCGTTCGCCAATTCGAGCATGTCCACGCCGATGGACACGACACGCCCAAGATCTCGCTGGGATTCGGCAAGTCGCATTACCAAAGCGAAGGCTCGCGCCAGATCCCGGAAATATGTGATTACGTCAGAGTGCGATTCAATGAACGAGAGCTCGAATTTAAGCGGAACCGAGCACTGCGCACTCAAGGCTGCACGAGCCAAGCACAGCGAGCGCTGATTGGCATCAACAAACGCCGCTACGGCCTCAATACCCGGATCAGACTCCGATGAAAGAATCTCTGTGCCGGTTAGCGACGACGCAGCTTTGATGAGGGCATCGTATGGCGTCGTCTTTGCCATCGTTCCACACGCTGAGACGGAATGTCGCCGAACAGAGTAACGTGACTTGGTGCGCAACGCGACGAACGGTTTCGCGCATGCGAATCAACGTTATTCGATCCAGGCGGTAATCTGCCCACCCTGCCGCACAATGTAGATTGCCGGCGCGGCGCGCGACATCGGGCCGCTGGGGGTAAGGAGGTCTGATCGATCAATCACTTCCCCGCCGGCGATCGTGAAAAGGCTTTGCAGCAGCTCATGGCGTGTGAACTGAGTGAGTCTCACTACCATGCCATCGCCCATGAGGAACGGGCCGAACTTCGTTTGGTTGGCCTCGTAGGGCAGCGCGAAGCTGCCCTTGGCGCCCAATGCCGGAAAAGGATTGGCCAGCGGTATGTCTTGCGGCTTGGTCCAGGGGATTTTGGCTTCGGTCGCCACCGGACCCAGCATCAATGTGTTGGCCACGTTGTCCGAGACTTGTCTCTCTGAGACACCACCACCAAACATCGGTTCGCCGTCAACCAGCTTGGCGCCTTCGGTGGAAAACATCGTCCCCGGCCCTGTGATGGCTGCGTAGTTGGTGTAGCGCCGATTGCCCTCGCCGTAGATGGGGTCAGCGTAGAAGGCGGGCATGCGGTTGAGCAGTCGCTTGTTGTTTGGACCGTCCCACGGTTCATCGAAACGGTACTGCTCGTAGAGTTCCTGGCCTCCAAGCGAGAGTTCCAGCCACGGCAGCAGCAACACGCGCCAGCTATGCCACGGTTTACCATCTGGACCGATGATGACTGCCGGAGGAAACGTTGAGTGCACGGCCTGATAGTTGTGAAACCCGAGCGCCAACTGCTTCAGGTTGTTGCTCGACTGGGCCAACATGCGTTCCATCATCAGGTCATCCGCTCCTGAGTCGCTGGCGATGGGCGGCTTGCCTCGCATCACCGGCATCAGATCGGGTAGCGCCTGCAATTGTTCGGGCTTGACATCCTGAGGCTGGACGAGCACTACATACGCATACTGTCCGCCGGCTAATCGCTTGGCGGCGGCTGGCTTCAGGCGCGCGTTGGCCCGGCCCTGACCATCGACCGCGTCGACTCGGATTGGCGTGGCAAGTGCCCCGTCCGGTTTTCGATGCTGCTGCAGAACTATGCCTAGATAGTATCCTGCGGACACTTGCATAGGCTTTGCATCCGCACCGTTCCTCTGCGCCGCAACCGGGCGCATCCGGAGATCACCGCTGGCGGTGATCTCCCGGAATTGGTATCTCGCAGGTTCGGCCTCACGGTCGAACTCGAACTTGGCGATAAGCTCCGGCTCGCTCTCTCCCGCAAGGCAACGCGCGCCGAAGCACGACAGCGTGATGAACGCGATAAAGTTCGTCGTCCGAAACAACTGCACAGTGGCGATACGAGACATTGAGAGTTCCTTGAATGAGCCTCGGTGCAGACACGCGCCAATGCTATCGCGACAGTGGCACCTCACCGCGCCAGTGTGACCCAGCGGGTGGCGATGTTTTGGAGGTCGGGTTGGGCGGTGGTGTGGTCGGCGAAGTAGTGTTGTTCGAGCTGGTGGATGCAGGCGGTCAGCTCGCTCTGCTGCGCGGCGTCGAGGCCGTTGGTGCGCTGGATGTTGTCCAATAGCGCGAGCACGGTGAAGGGCGTGAGCGGTTCGGGGAGTTGGTAGCGCGAGTCCTCCTGTTCGGGTCGGCGACGGGTGAGCAGGCGGAGCCCGAAGCCGGCCACGAGCAACAGCACCAGCCCGACGGGCAGCCAACGGAGCCAGGCGTAGCTCGTCGCGCCGTACCGCTCTCGCAGTGCGATCTCTGCTTCGACGGGAACCAGGTCGGCGTCGTCGTACCGCTGGTAGAGGATTTCGTCGACGGGCAACTTGGCCGCCGCAAACTGAAACGTCTCGGGCAACCTATTCTCGGGCACGGTCGACTGGAGGGAGATGGTCCACAGCCGCTCGGAAGACACAGCGTTGCCGGCGGCCGCGTCGTCGAATTCGCTCACCAGGGCGCCGCCGTCTTCCAGTTCGGCGATCTCGAAACCCTCGGGCGAAACGTCCAGCAGTTCGTCGAGCGGCGGGACGAGACCGCGGGCGGTGGCGCGAATCTCCAACAGCAGTTTGCCTTCGTCGGCCTGTCGCTCATCCAGCGTCTGCACGACCGTGATACTTTCAGCCGGACGCGGCGCCGCCGACTCGGTTGCCGCGTCGATTGGCAGGGTGGGTGACTCGACGGGGAGCACGACGTAGCCCGAGGTGTCGAGGAAGTCGAGATCGATGCGCAGCGGGGCGATCTTGTCGATCTCCGGTCCTTTGGCCCGCAACACGATGTAGGCGTAGGGCGTCATCCGCCAGCCGTACTCGGGCAACGCCCGAGAGTTGACCTTGGGATCCTGAAACGTGACCGAGATGACCTCGAAGTGTTCGCCCAGCGCCTGGTCGGCGGTGGCCTGAAACTTGTCGCGATAGTCTTCCAGCGGGCGGCCAAAGTTGTAGTAGTAATAGCCGGGCGTGTTCTGGTTCTGCAGATACTTGCCGAACCCGCCCGACTCGCGCTCGATTTCCTTGGTGTGAACGAGATTGACGAAGATCCCAAACGGTTCGTCGTGGCCCACGTCCGACGAGCCGTCGATCTGCACATCGAGCTTGATCTCGGTGACCAGGTCGGCGTAGTAGTCGAGCAGCTTGCGAGCCTCGCGAGCCATGGGATGATCGCCGACGATCTCGAAGCCGGTCCGTAAGTAGCGGAACTTCAGTTCGGGCTTGGCGTCATTGGCGCCGGTGAAGAGCCGGTTGGCGAACTTCGAAAGATGTTCTTCGGCCGTTTCTGCCGGCAGACTCATGATGCTCTGGCGGATGAGCTCCGGTTGCCGCAGGTCGGGCACGTGATCGGCCGTCACCCGGCCCAGGTCGACGGCACCGAGGCTGGCGTAGAACCATTGTTGGAAGACCTGCGTCGACTGTTCATCTTCGGGCAAGTCCGGCACCGCCTGCACGTAGAGTGCGGCAGCCTCTTGAAAGCGCGCCAGCGCCGCTTCTCGACGCGGCGCGAACTCGGGGCTCTCTTCCAGTTGGCGGTAGTAGTCGTTCTCGTCGTGCATCACGGCCGCCTGAGCCAGCACCAGCGCCCAGTGATCGGGGTATTGTTCGAGACCGTTTTCCAACACGCTGCGCGCTAACTCGTAACCGCGCAGCACTTCGGCCTGCATGTCGCGCTGTTTGCGGTTGGTGTTGTTCTGTTCCTGCACGTCCGGCATCTGCCAGACGGTGGCGAGATTGCCCCGCATCTGCTGCACGAGCTCAGACAGGGTGACCGGTTCGAGATTCTCCAAGGAGCCGAACACCTCTTCGAGGACTTCTAAGCGATAGACCTCGGCCCGACTGTGAGCCGTGGTGAAAGCCCGCGTGAGCAGCCGCTCGTTAACCGGTTCGATGGGCAGCGCCCGCAAGCGCGCGATCCATTCAGCCAGCTCTTCGAGATTCCGCTCCTGTTTCGAGCGCGTGAGCGGGATACGATCGGCCCGCTGCACGTAGCCCCAGTAGTACATATACGGATTGCGATCGCGCGATTCGTTGGGATTGTGGTTGGTGGTCCAGACGCGGACGAACTCTTCGGCCAGGTCGTGGGCTTGCTCGGGGTGCGTCGTGGCAAGCTGCTCGATGTAGGGGAACGCCTCGGCTTCTTCGCCGGCCTTCAAGTGCAACTGGGCACACATGGTCTCGAAGCGCGGTCGCAGATCGATGGCCACCAACTCGAGCCACTCGGGAGTGGGCCGCACCTCTAATATGTCGGTGATGTCGACGGCCCGCGCCTGACCGCTTTGATACTGGGCCAAGGGGTTGTCAACTTGATCACCCGCGTAGTAGTAGTTGCCGTACTGATCGCGCTGCCAGCCGGGACGCTGATAAGAGTTTTGGGAGATGTGGTAGCTGGCTTGAGCCTCTTTCAGCCAGCCGGCCGCGAGCACGGTGGTGATGTGTTGCCACTCGGCGGCCTGCTCCGGTGCCGCGCGCAACAAGGCCTCGACGGCCGACTTTTGCAACTGGAGGCTCTTGAGGCGAAAGTCCGGATCGAACGGGTGCGACAGCAAGTTGTTCGACACGACATCGCCGATAGCGGCCAGTATCTCGCGACCGCGCTCGGGCTGGCCGGTGAAGCTTTGGTCGAGCCACGCTTGCCCCAACTCGTCGCGCACGCGGACGGCCAACTGCACGGCACGCCGCAGCGCCGCGGCCTTTTCTTTTTCGAGTCGCTCGATGGCCTGCTTGGCTTCTTCCACCGGGTCCGGCTCATCTGCGTCGGCGTCGCCGTCGCCCGGTTCGACTTCGTCGTCGGCGGACTCAGCAACCGTTTCGCTTTCTGCTGCGCGGTCGCGATCGACTTGTGCAGAATCGCCGTCTTCAGAGTCGCCATCAGGCGGTTTCGATTCACTTTCCGCGGCTTCGTCGGGCGCTGAAGCACTTTCTGCTGCAGCCGTCACTTCGGGCAATTCCGGCGTTGGGATTTCCAGGACGGCTTGCGTCGCTGTCCAGGCGTCTTCCAGGTAAGCAGGCTTGCGATCGTTCTGGTGCAGGGCCAGGTACAACTCGGCCAGCAGATTCAAGCCCTGGGCATCGCCATTTGCGCGGGCTTCATGGAGTGTCGGAAGAAACTCGCCGCTGCGCTCCGTCTGTCCGGCCGCAGCCAGCAGCCGCGCGATCTGCCGCGGTTCGACCGCGCGCTCCTCATCGCCAGTCCGATCTTGAAACATGGCCAGCAGGCGATTCAGATCGTGACCGGCGCTGATCGACCGCAGGAGGATCGAGCCCAGTTTGGTGAACGTGGCATCGTCCTTCTCGTGCGGACAGGCGTCGAACAGCCCGGCCACGTCCGTCATGGCGATCAGGTGCTGTTCGGCAAACGCGGCGCCGGCACCCTGCCCGGCGATAGAGAGGGCCTGTTGCAGCGAGGCAGCATCTGCACCTTGCAACACCAACTGTTGCAGCATGTTGGGATCGGCCGGGGTATTCTGCGGATCGTTGAGCAGCGATTGCAACAGTCGATCGTAGGCGGCGCGGCCCTCCTCTTCGCTGAGCGTGGCGAGGAACTCCTGCACCTCGGGCCAGACGCCGAGCGTGACGTTGCGCTTGAGGCGCTCGAGCTGACGATCAAAGGCTGCCAGCGCCTCCTGTGTTTGACGCTGCTTTTCGGCGGCCTCCTCAGCAGGGTCTGTCTCGGCCGCTGCTGCTTCACCGGCCGGGTCTTCGTCAGCAGGTTCTTCGCTGCTATCAGCTTCGTCGGCGTCTGCCGATTCAGAGGTCGCGTCGGATTCCGCATCGCCGTCCGTCGATGCACCGTTCGCTGTGTCGGTGCTCGCATCGTCCGGCGTGTCCGCATCATCGACGTCCGATTCTGCCTCCGTCTCGCTCGGCTCGTCCTCTGCAGCGTTTGCATCTGTGGAGTCTGTTGCCGATTCGTCGACAGGCTCTTCCTCGGGCGGCGGTTCGTTCCAGGCTTTGAGGATCGACGACGGGCGACGATCGAAGATCAACTCGTTGATCTTCTGCATTCGCTGCGATTGCAACTCGGGGTTCTCGCCGGATGCCGAGCTGCCGCCGGCACTTGCGGTCGCGGCTGCTTGAGCCGCGGCGGTCGCCATATTCATTTGCAGGGTGGCCGTCACTCGCCGTGCAGTCGGCGCCGGTGTGACCTGTAAAACAGCCTGTGCGCTCGCGGATGAAGTAATCCCGAGCAAGGTTACGGCAATCAAGCAGCGCGCGATGAAGTTCATCGGCTGGCCCCTCACTGTTCGTGAAATGACAGACGTGCGATTCGCCCCGCGGCGAATCGACGGCCAGGCGACCGTGCCCGAGAGTCGCTTTTTTCGAATCGATGATGACGCGCGGGCTCTCGACGAAGGCCGCGGCGGCTTACGACCCGCGCCCGTCGGGCGGCGGTCCGGAGCCTGCACCGCGGGCGTCCTTCTCGCCGGTGCGTTTCGATTTGCACTTGCCTTTGCACTTGCACTGGCCGCTCTTGCAGCCTTTGCATTGCGACGGTAGCGGTAGCGCTTGCAGGTCGGAGAGATCCATTCGCGCCAACCGGACGGCCGATTCGAGATCTTCTTGCCGCGCTGCCGCGACGGCTTCGTCAGCCTCCTTGCTGGCCGCCTCAGCCAGCAGGCGGAAGTTTTGCCGCGCGGCTTCAATTTGCGGTTCCCATTCGCTGCGCGGTAATCCCTCCAGCCGCATGAGCCACGTCATGAAATACTGAGCGTTGCCCAGTGCCAGCCGGGCGTCGCGTTCCAGATCCGGCGCAACCTGCCCGTCGGCCGCCAGCTCTTCCACCAGCAGCGTGAGATCGTCGTACGCAGCCGGCAGTTGACCGTTGTTCATTTGCGCTTTCGCGCGCTCGACACGGACTCGCCGTACGGCGTCGACTTCCTCTTCAGGCAGAAAGGCCAAGGCCGCGTCGAATTGAGCGACTGCGTCGGCCCACTCTTCGGCATTCACATGATCGCGGGCAGCGCTCAACTGGCCGGCCGCGTCGTCCAGCGCCAGCCGCTCTTGTCCCGGGCCATAGTGGTAGGCGAGGACCGCTGCGGGAAACAGAAGCCAGAGGCAAAAGAATATGCCGCGCATGGCCAGCTCCTCTTTTCACGATGCAATCAGGACGTGAAATATAACCGCCCACTCGATTCACTCATGGTAGCGATACAACCGCCTCGCGGCCACGAATTTCGCCCGCCCGGCCCTCTGGCCTCGGCTGACCGTTTGCTGGCGCGGCTTCTTGCGCCCGCGGCCCAGGTTGCCAACCCGTGCCAAAGCGGGTGAGCAGCCACGGCAGGGCGGCGAACACCGCTGCGCCGCAAGCACAGGCTATCAATGCATATTCGCGACGCGTGAGCTGTTCCAAGACGCCGGCTTCGCTGCGCCGCGTGACGGCGCGGAGCGTGTCAGTGGGAATCTGCTTCTCGTTCCCATTGTGGTAGGTGCCGCCCAGCCGCACGGCGATTTGCCGCAGCGTGGCCACGTCCTGGCGCGAGTGCCGGCCGTCGACAAAGCCGCCCGAGCGCGGGTCGCCGACGCCGATCACCACCACGTGGCCGATCGCAGCCGGCAGACGCGGCATGCCCGTGGCCGGCACGGTGTCGCCATCGCTCAGTAAAACGAGCGTCGCATCGCGCGGCTTCCAGCCGCGGGCCATGCGGGCTGCCTCTTCAAGTCCGTCGAAGAGTTTCGTCTCACCGACTTCGAACGCGTAGTGCATCGGCAACTCGTTGAGAATGTTTCGCACGACGTCCATGTCGAGTGTCTCTTGAACGACCGGCTTCGCGCCGTTGTAAACCGCCACGACGCTGATCTTCATCGGCTCGGGCGAGCGCTTGAAGAACGATTCCAACAGATCGGAGACGCGCGAGAGGCGCGACTGTTGTTTGGTCGTGCCGGCGTCTTCCAACCGCATGCTGGGCGACACGTCGAGCACCAGCAGCAAGTGTCGCAGCTTGTTCTTGTCGAGCGTTTCACCGCGATGGGTCTTGGGCGGCAGGATCAACAACGTGACGAGCCCCCAGGTGACCGCGCCGAGAGCCGCCACGCGCAGCGCGGGCGCGACACGGGCCCAAAGTTGCGGATGCCCCGTTGGACCAAACGCCAACCGCGCCACGCGCCGTACGCGCCGCTGATGCAGGGCTTCGGTCACGATGGCGATCGCGACGACCGTCAGGGCTGCGAGTTCGGCTACCAAGGTGTGTACCTCAATCCGAACAGACTCAACGTCGAGCCGGCCACCAGGCTCAAGCCGGCCAGGCAGTACGGCCAGAAGTTGTCTTGCGGCTCCGGCGCGATTTGCTCCAGCCGCGTCTCCTGCATGCTGTCGATGCGGCGGAACACGGCGCGGACCGCTTCGGGGTCGCCCGCTTCGAACACTTCGCCGCCGGTGAAGCCGACGATGTTCGCAATCTCGTCGGGAGCATTGCCGTCGGCGACGTGAATGGCGTAGACGACGATGCCATCGGCGGCCAGCCGCTTGCCCAGCTCGACGTCATTACCGCGCGATAAGTCGGAGCTCCAACCATCGGAGATGAGGATGATCATGCGATCGCCCTCTTGTCGACTGGTGAGAACATCCTGACAGGCCATCAGCGCCTTGCCGATTTCCGTGCCGCCGAACCAGCCGGGAATCATCTCCGGGCGCATGAAGGGCGGGCTGCAGCGAATCGCCGACGCGTCGCTGGTCAGCGGGACCCAGTGCAGGACACTGTTGCCGAAGAACGTCAGCCCGAAAGCGTCGCCCTGGCGATAGTCGAGAAAGTCGTTGATGGCCGCCATCGAGCCGTCGTACCGCGAGCCATCGCCAAACTCGGCCGTCATGCTGCCGGAAACGTCGACGCAGAATTCGATGTTCGTCATCACCCGCTTGCTGGTCGGCTCGCCCAAGCGCTGGGGGCCTGCGAGGATCACAATCACGACGGCGAGCAACAGCGCCGGCAGCGACTCAGCCAGGCTGATCGAAACGTAAGCCCAGCGATTGAACCGCCACGGTGCGTGGTCGATGGGAAACACGACCGGCGTCCGCGCCCCGCGCCAGACCCACATCAACAGCGCCATCGGCACGACGAGCAACAGCAGCACGGCGGGATAGAGAAACGTCATCGCTCACGCCTTGACGGTCGATGCACTTTGCTGCTCGGGTTCATGCGGCAAGTCGCGGTAGGGTTGCATCACTTCCGCGATGTTCACCTGGCCGGCGCCCTCGGGACTGTGCAGCCAGGTCTCGACATTCCGCAGCAGCTCACCGGCCTCGGGATGCTCGCGCAACTCCGCGAGCGCCAACGCGGGATCGGAATCGTCGAGCTGCAATCGTTGCCGCCAGTAGTCGAGTAGCAACCGTTCGAGTTCGGCTTCCTCTTTGGGTGTTAGCTCTCCATCGATGGCCCGGCGCACGAGCGGCTCGAGCCGCTCGGCCAACGAAATGCGAGCGACACTGGCGGCGGCCTGCGCGCGGCGGCGCTGTCGACCGACCATGCGAATGGCAATCAGACCGGCGATCCACAACACGCCCGCGGCCACGAGCAGTGCGCGATAGCCTCCCAAACGCGGTGTGGGGCGCGGCTCGAGCGCGTGCGGCAACACCTGGCCGGGCGGCAGCAGCGATGTGATTTCGACCACGATTGCCGGCAACTCCTCGGTGCCCGATCCATCCTTGCGTCTGAAATAGTCGCGCAAATCATACGTGCCCGGCTCGAGCCCGTAGTACTCCAGGTCGTAGCGAAAGCCGCTGCCGTGGCGAAAGGCGTCGACCACGCGCAACACGATGGGCGTTTCACGGTCGGCGATCGGCCTGGCTTCCAGTTCGCTGCCGGGCAGCATCAGTTGTTCGATGCGGACCGGCATGCCTACCGACGAGGTGCGCGGGCTTGCTTGAGTGTCTGCCGCCTGATCGTCAGCAGTTGCGAGCGCGACACCGGCACCAGCGCATCCGGCAACAACGATGGCAGCCAACCAGCCTCGCATGACTAGCGCGCTCCTCGGCCCAACAGGCCGCGCGAGCGCATGAAGTGTCGCAGCCGCGAGACGAAAGGCCGCTCGGTATCGATCACGAAATGATCGATGGCCGCCCGTTTCAATTCATCGGCCACTGCGGCCGGGTCGTACCATTGCGTCCGACTGCGCAGCACCGCCATCCGGCCCGTCTCGGCCTCCCGCGCGCGCAAGAAGCCTGCGCGGTGCGGGCTCACCTCGGCGGGGTCCTGAAGTTGGAGTACGACGCAGTCGTGGCGTTGGCCCAGCCGTTTGAGCCGCGAGACAGCACCGACGTCGTGCAGATCGCTGAGCACGATCACCAATGTCCGCTGGGCCAGTTGTGGATCGAGCTGCGCCACGCGCGCAGCCAGATGCGTGGCCTGTTCGTGATCGTAGCTCCGCAGGGCGTAAATCCATTGCATCACTTCGTCACGCGACAGCGACGGCCGCACGTGCAGGCTTCGCGCTCCCACGGACAACACGCCCACAGGGCTGATGCGGTCGAGGCAGGCCAGCGCGATCCCTCCGGCTACGAACACCGCCAGCTCGTACTTGCTCCGCGCGGTCGAGCGGACGGTCATCGAAGCCGACGTGTCGACGAGCAAGTACACCGGCATGCGTCTGGGAGCCTCGTACTCTTTGACGTACACCTCGTGAGTCCGAGCCGTGACGCGCCAGTCGATTGCGCGAATCGGGTCGCCCGCCTGATAGGGCCGCGACTGCACAAACTCGATGCCCGTGCCGACCATGGCCGAGCGATCGGTGCCATAGCCCAGGCTGTCGGCCAGTCGCCGCACGGCAAGATAGAATTGCCGCGAGTCGAGCACACGGTTGTCTGCGATGTAACCGTCCACAGTCTTACCGTTGCGTGTTGGCTGGCCGCCATGATTTGACGAACGGAGCTGCATCCCGCCGTGGGCTAGCGCACCAACTCGCCGTTGCTCTTCGCACCGCCGAAGTCGTTGAGCAGTGATCGCAAGACCAGCTCGCCCGTCAATCCTTCGGCCAGCGCTTCGTATGTCAAACGCATGCGGTGCAGCATCGTGTCTTCAGCCAGGGCGAACAGATCCTCGGGCACGACATAGTTGCGATGGTGAATCAAGGCTCTGGCCCGCGCCGCCTTGATCAACGCTATGCCCGCCCGGGGACTGCAGCCGAGATCGATGTGCGGATGGTGCCGCGTACGATCGACCAGCGCCACTACATGATCGGTAAACGTATCGCTGACGTGAATCTGCTGCACCGCTTCCATGGCCGCCACGAGGTCTTCCGGCTGAGCCACTGGTTCGTGTGTCACCGCATCGAACTCGGTTCGGGCCACGGCCCCGCTGCCTTCGCGGTGAATGCCCAGCAGTGAGTTGCGGCGCAGGACTTCCTTTTCTTCATCGCGCGAAGGGTACTTCAGCCGGTGGCAGAGCATGAAGCGATCGAGCTGCGCCTCGGGCAACTCGAACGTTCCGCTCTGTTCGACAGGGTTTTGCGTGGCGATGACGAGAAACGGTGCGGGCAACGTGTAGGTGGTGTTGCCGATCGTGACCTTGCGTTCCTGCATGGCTTCCAACAGCGCGCTTTGCACTTTCGGCGCGGCGCGGTTGATCTCGTCGGCCAACAGCAGGTTGGTGAAGATCGGACCTTGGTGCGTACGAAATTCGTGCGTCTTTTGGTCAAGGATTTCCGAACCGAGTATGTCGGAAGGCAGCAAGTCGACCGTGAACTGGATGCGCTTGAAGTCCAGGGCAATGGTTCGCGCCAGCGCGGAGACGAGCAGCGTTTTGGCCAAGCCCGGGACGCCCTGCAAGAGCACATGCCCGCTGGTCAACAGAGCGATCAGCAGTCGTTCGACGACGACGTCCTGGCCCACGACAACTTCGGCCACGCGTCGCCGCACCTGATCGATGAACTCGACGATCGCCGGCGCAGGCGGCGAGCCTCTCTGGTCGACGCTCATAGCGCACCCATCTGTTCCGATCCGACTGAATCCCGCCGGGCGGCGGTGACCGCAGCCCGCCGCTCACCCGTCATCTTAACCCTGCCGCCGACGGATGACAGAAAAAATCCCTGGCGTAGAATCGGCGTCGAGCACCCGCTTGCAGGCATTCGGCCGCGCACGACCAAGTAGGATGATCCCCCGAGAAATCGTGTTTATCGGCGAAAGAAGTCTGTCTGCTACCGGCGAATACGATTGCCGGGTGAGCCAGCCTCTGACTCTGCGAATCCGACATCCCTTCGGAGGGCAGGAACCATGCGCGCTGTTGTGACATGCATCACACTGGGCCTGGCGATTGTCTCTTGGAGTGCTGCTGGTGCCGACGGCATCATTTACACACTGCCCGACGACAGGGCCTGGGCGACGTTCGACGCTGAGATCACGACCGAAAAAACCGACGGCTCCAAGCGGCGGATGACCGGCCGGATGCGGATTGCATCGGTGGGCACCCAGATGGTCGATGGCCAGCCGTGTCGCTGGCTGGAGTTCGACGCCACCTGGGAGCTGAACGCCACCGTCGAAGCGACCAGCGTCATCAAGCTCCTGATTCCCGAGGCGCATCTGGGCCAGGGCAAAACGCCCTACCGACACATCGAGCGCGGCTGGATTCAAGTTGGATCGGACGAGCCGCAACCAACCACGAAGAACCGCGCCGGCGAGCTCGAAATCTTTCTGGTCGGTCCGCCGGTCGAAGAGCGCCCACTGGATCCGGTCACCCTGGAGATCAACTCCGCCAGTTTGGAATGTGACGGGCTGGAAGGGACCACCGAAATCAAGATCCCGGCGCGGGTGACCACTCTACTGGACATGGTTCTCCCCCCGCCCCTACGGCGGCTCAGTTACTCGTTCGTCAC
>CALKYM010000185.1 GCA_938003525.1 uncultured Planctomycetales bacterium
CAACGTGGACGGGCCCGAGGAGCTCTTCTAAAATCGAGCCTCGGCCAATTCGGCCCGTTGCGCATCGAAGGTGTTGGGCGGTAAATGGTTCAGGCGGCCGTGCATCTGAGCGAGTATTGGGCCGCAGCGCGGTCTCAAGTCGAGGAGGCCCTCGATCTCGCCACCCGCGAGATTCCGGGCGCTCCCCCTCGCCTGATCGAGGCCATCCGCTACAGCCTGCTCGGAGGCGGTAAACGGCTCCGAGCGCTGCTTGTGCTGCTGGCTCACGAGGGGTGCGGCGGCACCCGCCAGCAAGCCATGCCAGCCGCGTGCGCCCTGGAGATGGTGCATGCGTACTCGCTGATTCACGACGACTTGCCCGCCATGGACGACGACGACCTGAGGCGGGGTCAACCGACCAACCACAAGGTTTTTGGCGAAGCGATGGCCATTCTCGCCGGGGATGGACTGCTGACGTTGGCATTCGAGGTAATCGCCCGGGAAGTCAAACCAGCAGAGCTGGCAGCCGAGTGCACGCTACAGCTTGCCCAGGCGGCCGGAGCGTCGGGTATGGTCGGGGGACAGGCGGACGATCTCGCCGGGAATGCACTCACCGCAGGCCGCAGCCTGTTAGAATCCATTCACCGCCGCAAGACCGGAGCCTTGATTCGCGCAAGTCTCGAACTCGGTGGGATTATGGCGGGAGCGGATGACCAGCGCCGCGAGGCTCTGCGACGCTATGGCGACGCGCTGGGACTGGCTTTTCAGATCACCGACGACCTTTTGGACGTGCAGGGGGAAGAATCGGTCGTCGGCAAACGCGTCGGCAAAGACGCCCAGCACGGGAAACTGACCTTTCCCGCTGTGCTGGGGATCGACGAAAGCCGGCGGCAGGCCGATCGGGCTGTGGAACAGGCAGTGGCGGCGGTCGCCTCGTGGGGGGGCGACGCAGATCGGCTCGTCGAGTTGGCTCGCTTCATTAAGGAAAGGGACCGTTGATGGCGTCGCTGTTGGAGCAGATTGATTCGCCACGCGATCTGCAAGGGCTCTCGCACGAGCAGCTCGAGCAACTGGCCGCCGAAATGCGCGACGCGCTGTGCCATCTGGTCAGCAATCGCACGGCGCACTTTGCCTCGAACCTGGGAGTCGTCGAACTCTGCCTGGCCCTGCACCAAACCTTCGACTTCAGTCACGACCGGCTGATTTGGGATACCGGCCACCAGATCTATCCCCACAAGATGATCACCGGCCGCTACCACGAGTTCGGCACCATGCGCACTCGCGGTGGGCTGATGGGCTATCCCAACCCCAACGAGAGCGACTACGACCTGTTCATGACGGGGCACGCCGGCTGCAGCGTCTCGTGCGCGCTGGGGCTCAAAGTAGGAGATGATCTGGCCGATCCCGAACGTCCCCGGCGCAGCGTCGCGGTCATCGGCGATGGCGCGCTGCCCTCAGGCATTGTCTTTGAGGCCCTCAACAATGCCGGCGGCCTCAAGACTCCGCTACTCGTGGTGCTCAACGACAACAAGATGTCGATCTGCCATCGCGTCGGCGGGCTGGCCGAGTATCTCGACCGCTTGCGCGTCAATCCGCTTTACACGGGACTGAAGCACGAGGTGCAGAAAATGCTGCACCACATGCCGCTTTTGGGCGATCCGGTCGAGCGCTGGCTGCAGCACATGAAAGGCGCGGTAAAGGCCGGTTTGCTGGGCGGCATGCTTTTCGAGGAGATGGGCGTCCGCTACATCGGCCCGGTCGACGGACACAGCATCCCGCAATTGCTCAAGTATCTGGAGATGGTCAAAGACGCTGACGGTCCGGTGCTCTTGCACGTCGTGACCGAAAAGGGACACGGCTTCCAGCCGGCTGCTGAAGATCCGGTCTTCTTCCACACGCCGCCCAGCTTCGAGCATGAAGACGGTTGCGTCGTATCGATCAAGAAGTCCTCCTCGCGGGCGTACACCCACGTGGCCAGCGATGCCATCTACGAGCAGATGCAGGCCGACTCGAAGGTGACCGTGATGACGGCTGCCATGTGTCAGGGCAATAAACTCGAGCGGATTCGCGACGAGTTTCCCCACCGATTCTTCGACACGGGCATCTGCGAATCGCACGCGGTGGCTTTCGCCGCCGGGCACGCCAAGAGCGGACTCCGGCCGATCGTCGATATCTACAGCACGTTTTTGCAACGCAGCTACGACCAGCTCTTCCAGGAAGTCGCCCTGCAGGACTTGCCCGTCACGTTCCTGCTCGACCGCGCCGGGCTCACGGGCCCCGACGGTCCCACGCATCACGGCATGTTCGACTTGGGCTATCTGCGTGTCTTCCCGAACTTCGTCGTCATGTGTCCCGGCGACGCGCTCGATTTGCCCGAGATGCTGCGTTTCGCGATCGGGCATGACTCGCCCTGTGCGATGCGCTATCCGAAGGCCACGGCGGCCACCATTGAACGGGAAGTTGCACCGGTCGAATTGGGTCGGGCCGAAGTGCTCAACTGGGGCAGCGATGGCACGATCGTGGCGTGCGGCACTCTGCTCGAAGCGTGCCGCGACGCCAGCCGCGAGTTGGCCCGCAAGGGGCTCGACGTCGGCGTGATCAACGCCCGCTTCGTGAAGCCGCTCGATCGCGAGACGCTCTTGAAAGCAGTCGAGTCGTCGCCGTTGGTGCTCACGGTCGAAGAAGCGGCGCTGCACGGAGGCTTTGGCAGTGCGCTGCTTGAAGCCGCTAACGAAGCCGGTTTGGACGCCAGCCACGTTCATCGCATCGGCATCCCCGATGCCTTCGTCGAGCATGGCGAACGCGGCGAACTGCTTTCGTCCCTCGGGCTCGATACGGCCGGCATCGTGGCAACCGCTCAGAAACTCGCCAGTCGTGCGGTTTATCACGGCAACGAGCGTCGCGTGAGCTGAACGCCGCTGACCACTTGCTGCCTAACGATGCTCCCGGCGACTCAGCCCCTTCGATGCCTGCGTCGTGCTAGCGGTGCGTCGCCAGCTTGCTAGGCTCGGCGGGACAGGTCTATGATCGGTCCATGACCCAATCTGCGAGTCAGCAACAGGCCGCACCCACTGATTCTCGGCTGCGCGCCATCGTGCTCGGCGCCGGTGCGCGGGCCAACGTGGCAGATCAGGCGGATGCCGTGCGGCAGACGATCGAGCAGTTTGCCGATGTCGTGGTTTGGGATCTTGCGTTCAGCGAGGATCTCAGCGCCGTCGACGCCGATGTGGTCATCGTTCTCGGCGGCGACGGTTCGATCCTGCGCGCGGCAGGGCAAATGGGCTATACGCAGCGGCCCATCGTCGGCGTCAACATGGGCAAGCTCGGCTTCCTTGCCGATCATTCGCCGGCGGAACTGCCCGATGTCTTAACCTGCATTGCAAAACGGCAGCACTACGTGGTCGAACATTTGATGTTCGAGTGTTGTCTGCACCGCGATGGAAAGGTGCTAGCTAAGCAACTCGGGCTTAACGAAGTCGCGCTGCGCGCCGGCACGCCGTTCAACATTCTCGACGTTGATCTCTACGTTGACGAAGAATGGGTCACTACCTATAGTTGCGACGGCCTGATTATCAGCACGCCCGTGGGGTCAACGGCCCACTGCCTTTCGGCCGGCGGGCCCATCCTGCGAAAGGATTTGCAGGCATTCGTCATCTTGCCGATCAGCCCGCACACGCTGACCAACCGCCCTGTGGTCGACTCTGCCGCGCGGCACTATCGCTTCGAGGTACCCCACCCCGAGCAATCGACTTCGCTGGTCGTCGATGGTGGCGTCGTCGCTCGTCTGCAAGCTGGAGACAAAGTTTCGGTCAGCAAGGCGGAACCGAATTTCCAACTGGTGAAGGTGCCCGGTCACAGCTACTACCGCACTTTGCGCGAAAAACTCGGCTGGGGCGGACGCCTCACGCGACCTGAAGATCATTGATCGCACGGCGCACCCGCGCCGCACCATCCCGACTCGAAAGGAAGCGAGCAGGATGAACACACGCTCTTGCCCCACCGTTAGCGACACTCAATCAGCTCTCCGGCCCCAACATCGGGTGCCACTGGCTGCTCGTCAGCCAGTGCCCCGTCCACGGGCCGTCCCTCTTCGGCCAGATTGCCATGGCGAGGCAAACACTGGCAGGCAAGCTGCCAGTGGCACCCGATGGTCGTCCATCTTGCAGGGTTGCAAGCTCGCCATCGCGTTGGCGTTCGGTCTGGCATTTCCCCTGCTGAGCATGGCAGCGGATGGTTCCAACGACCAAGATGACGCCGCGACCGAAACCTACCTGCTCCGCTACAAGTTCAAGCCGGGCGAACAGGTGCGCTGGCAGGTCGAACATCGGGCCGAAGTAACCAACACGGCGGCCGGCACCACACAGACGGCCGAAACAACCAGTCGCTCGGTCAAGCTGTGGACCGTCAAGAGCATCAACGAAGCGGGACATTTCATCTTTGTGCACTCGGTCGAGCACGTCGACATGCGGCAGAAGGTCACCGGGCAGCAAGAGGTGCACTACGACAGCGAGTTGCACCAAGACCCGCCGCCGGGCTTCGAGCAGGTTGCTTCGGCCGTCGGCGTGCCGCTGACCGTCTTCACGCTCGACGAGTTGGGCAAGGTGGTACACCGCGAGGATCAGGGTGAAAGCGGCGAGCAGAATCCGCGCGACATTACGATCCCGCTGCCTGAAGAAGCGGTGCCGGTTGGCCACGTGTGGAAGATTCCCTACGTCGACAAAGTGCCCGACAAACAGGGGCAGCGATTGAAAGAGGTGAAGACCCAGCAGAAGTTCACGCTGCTGAAGGTCGACGACGGCATCGCTCAGATCGAAGTCGAGACGCAGATCCTCACGCCGATCCACGATCCGATGATCGAAGCCCAACTCATCCAACGAGCATCGAGCGGCATCGTGCGCTTCGACATCCAGCGCGGCCGCGTCATCTCGCAGCAGATGGACATCGACAAGCGCGTCTACGGCGCTCACGGCGACGGCAGCGTGATGCACTACGTCACGCGGTTCACCGAGGATCTACTCACGGGCGCAGCTCAAACGGCGAGCAAGCCGGCCGGTCCGGAGCCGCCGCAGCGCAACTAGCTTCGGCCCACGCGATCGACTCTCCTAGCGTGCGGCACGAATGCCACGGTTGGCTTGCCCAACCGTGCGCGTCGCCATCGGGTGCGATTCAACGTCACCGTTTGCGCGGTTTCCATCCATCGCACCGTATAATCAGGTGAAGAGGCGGCCCATCGCGCTCAGGCCAATCCTTCGGCCAGCGAATGTTGCCTCAGAGCAGACGCAGCAACCGAAAACGTGCCGGACTCCCTGACTCCCCAAACCACATTTGGCCGCTGGCGGGTGCCACTGCTGGCTTGCCCAGCAGTGCCCGTGCGATGCTTCGTCCAGATGCCCAGGTCAGTGGGATCAGCCAACGCGCAGTTGTGAAATACAGCACTCGATCGACTTCCATGAGAACGACGACCATGCGCGAGCAGCCGCTGTGAAACACGCTCTAGTCACCGGCGGCGCGGGCTTCATCGGCAGCCACCTCTGTGAGTCGTTACTTGAGCGCGGTTTTCGCGTGACGGTCGTCGACGACGAGTCGACCGGCAGCCGCAAGAACCTGCAAGCGGTCGAACGTCATCAGCAGTTTCACTACGAGTTCGGCTCCGTCGCCGAGGCAGCTCTTGTGCGCAAACTCGTCGCCGACGCCGACGTCGTGTTTCATTTGGCGGCCGCCGTCGGCGTGCGGCTCATCGCCGAAAATCCCGTCCATACGATCGAAACCAACATCTATCCCACGGAGCTGTTGCTCCGCGAGCTGCGCGAACGGCAACAGGCCGGCCGCGACGTGAAGATCGTGCTGGCCAGCTCCAGCGAGGTCTACGGCAAGAACCCCAAGCCCCAGTGGAACGAGGACGACGATCTGGTGCTGGGGCCGACGTCGCGTCCACGCTGGGCTTATGGAGCCTCAAAGGCCATCGACGAGTTCCTGGCGCTGGGCTACTGGCGGCAGTACTCGTTGCCCGTGGTCGTCTGCCGCTTCTTCAACGTGGTCGGGCCGCGGCAGACCGGCCGCTACGGAATGGTGCTGCCGCGCTTCGTCGAAGCGGCCGCGGCCGGCGGGCCACTGGTGGTTCACGCCGACGGGCAGCAGGTCCGCTGTTTCGCACACGTCGCCGACGTGGTCTCGGCCGTCATCGCACTGGCCGAGAGCGAAGCTGCCGCCGGGCGCGTCTTCAACGTGGGCAGCGACGAGCCGGTTTCGATTGGCGAGTTGGCCGGGCGCGTGATCGCCGCCGTCAATCCGGCGGCAACGATCGAGCACCAGAGTTACGCGGAGGCGTTCGCGGCCGACTTCGACGACGTCCGCGTGCGCGTCCCCGACCTCACCCGGCTGCGGGAGACCATCGACTTTCGGCCGCAGTACACGCTCGACCGCATCATCTCCGAGCTCGCCGATTGGCAGCGCGACAACAGCACGACACAAGCCTGAGGCGCTGTTGCTCGGCCTCGAGTCGCGGCCGTCGTCTCATCCGCTGCGTGTGTGCTTGGGCCACTGCCCAAAAGCGCGGCGCCGCCTGCAAGCAGTCCGTGCACCTCCGGGGTGTATGGCCCGCCGATCGGCCTCATTCGTCGCTTGCGAGGAATTGCTAAAGCCTTGCAAGAACTAGAGCTTCGGACAGGCGCGACAATTCGTCGCCCGGCCGCTGGCACGACGCTTGCGTATCCGAGGCCGACCATCGACCGTCGGTCACGACGGAGCGGAAGAAACGAGCATTCCTTCTGTATGAGGCGAAGAGACGATGCAACGAATCCGAACGAGTTTGGGCTGGCTGCCCCTGGCGACGGGCCTGGTTGCCGTGACGATCTGTGCTGCAACTCCTGGGCCCGCGTGGTCTCAGGAGGAGCCGACGGCCGAAGAATCAGTAGCCGAGGTGAAGGCGACAGAGGAAACCGCCACGGCATGGACCGACATGTCGCTTGAAGAAAAGGTCGACGCCTTGGCTGCTTCGTCGATCGTACTCGACGACGACGGCGCGATTTCTGCCGGCGGTCTGTTCGCAGACGTCAACGTGCTCTGGACCTGCCTGGCGGCCTTTCTCGTATTCTTCATGCAGGCCGGCTTCGCCATGGTCGAAACCGGTTTCACGCGGGCCAAAAGCGCCTGCAACATCATGATGAAGAACCTGATGGACTTCTCCATCGGCAGTCTTGCCTTCTGGATGGTCGGTTTCGGTCTCATGTTCGGCGCGCCGTACACCGGGTTATTTGGCGGTGCCGGGATATTCGGCACTTCGAACTTCTTCTTCGAAGGCGTCGAGTCCTTCGATTGGGCCTTCTTGCTGTTCCAGACCGTGTTCGCCGCCACGGCGGCCACGATTGTCTCGGGAGCCATGGCTGAACGGACCAAGTTCACCGGCTACTTGGCCTACTCCGTGTTCATCACCGTCCTCGTCTATCCCATCTTCGGGAGCTGGGCTTGGAACGGCCTGTACAGCAGCGGTGGCTGGCTGGAAGGCATCGGCTTCTACGATTTCGCCGGCTCGACGGTCGTGCACTCAGTCGGTGGCTGGGCGGCGCTGGCCGGTGCGATCGTGCTCGGCCCGCGGTTGGGCAAATACGTGGGCGGCAAAACGGTGCCCATTCCCGGTCACAACATTCCGATCGGTGCCCTGGGTGTGTTCATCCTCTGGCTCGGCTGGTTCGGCTTCAACGCCGGCAGCACGACCCAAGTGAACGGTGGTGGCTTGGCCTTCATCGCGGCCAACACGAACATCGCCGCCGCCGCCGGGGCCATCGGTGCCATGATCACAGCCTGGTTGTTGTTCAAGAAGCCTGATCCATCGCTGGCGCTCAACGGCGCCCTGGCGGGTCTTGTGACCATCACCGCCGGCTGCGATACGATCCCGGTCCCCTACACCGCGCTGTGCGGTTTGCTGGGCGGAGCGTTGGTCGTGCTGTCGGTCATCTTCTTCGACCGTATCCGCGTCGATGATCCGGTCGGTGCCATCTCCGTACACGGCGTGTGCGGCGCATGGGGCACGATCTGTGTGGGCCTGTTCGGCGCCGAGACCGGTCTGCTGTTGGGCTACGGCAGCTCGCAACTGATTGCCCAGTTGATCGGCGTCGGTGCCGCGTTCGCCTGGGCGTTCCCGGTGAGCCTCGGCTTGTTCCTCGCCGTGAAGTACACGATCGGTCTGCGCGTCAGCGAAGAAGAAGAGCTGCAGGGCGTCGACATCATCGAGCACGGCATGTACGCCTACCCGCCGGGTTTCGTGGCCGACACTCCCACGGGCACGGCTGGTACGCATCTACCCACCATGCCGGCCGGCGTGCCGAGTCCCGCAGTTTCGCCTGCGACAACAACCGCCACCGGCAGCGCGTAGTCGGAGTCCGACGCCCGCCGGCCATCCGCTGTAGACGTGCGTGTCGCGAACAAGGAGGTCAACTCTAGTGGCACTGGAGATGGCTCGCAGTCTGCAGCGGCCGGCGCGCGCCGAGTCGGAGGCGCCATAACCCAAGCCAGAAGGATGCCCTCATGACTTGGGTGGGTGCTCCGCCTAGCCCACCCAAGTCGGGGCATTTCTGGCGAGTCACAAACATCCAAGTCGACACGATTCGCTACCCGCAATGGGTGGGTAACCAAGGTCACTAAGTACCGCGAGCCGCACGACGCTCGCTCCCGCTGCGGCGGCGGGCGTCGCCGGCTTGTTGGACTTCTCGGCGCCGGCTACGATTGACCGCCAGTGACTCGCCGCCTTGGCACGACTGAGTGTGCCCGGCGTTTCTGGCCCGAACACGGTCGCAGTCGTTCTCTCACCTCCGCGAATCGTCGCCCGATGAAGCTCATCATCGCCATCATCCAGCCGAGCTGTCTGGAGGCCGTCAAAGATGCCCTGACGGAGGTCGAAGTCTTTCGCCTTACGGTGATGGACGTGCAGGGCTTCGGCCGCCAGAAAGGCCAGACGGAGGTATATCGCGGCCATGAGGTGACCGTCAATTTGCTCCGCAAGGTGCAGTTGCAGATCGCCGTCAACGAAGAGTTCGTCGAACCCACCATCGGCGCGATCATCAAGGCCGGCCGCACGGGCCCCAGCGGCACCATCGGCGACGGCAAGATCTTCGTACTGCCGCTGGAAGACTGCATCCGCATTCGCACCGGCGAACGCGGGCACGAGGCGATCTGATTGCCGCGCGGTTGGTACGAGGGGCGTCGTGCCCTCGAATCGCTGCGAGGCCGATTCTGCTGGCCACATCGGTGGATGAAGAGTAGGCTGTTGGGCAGTCGAGGCTCGCCTCCGCCCCCCTGCCCCGAGCGTCTCGTACCGATGCTCAAGATTCAAAGTTCCCCCGTTCGTCTTTGCGATCGCCTCAGCCGCCGCGAAATGCTTCGCATCGGCGGTTTGGGCGTGGCGGGGTTGTCCTTGGCCGATGTGTTGCGTCCCCAGCCGGCGCGCGCCGCGACCTCCGCCCCGCGGGCCAAGTCCTGCATTGTCCTGTTTCTGATGGGTGGCCCGCCGCAGCATTCGACGTGGGATCCCAAGCCCGACGCGCCAGCCGAAGTGCGCGGCGAGTTCGGGCCCATCTCTACGACCGTGCCCGGCATGCAACTCAGCGAGCTGTTGCCGCAGACGGCCACCCATGCCGAACACTTGGCGCTGTTGCGGGCCGTTCGCACGGGCGACAACGCACATTCATCCAGCGGCTATTACATGATGACCGGCGTGCCGCACCAGCCGATGAACGCCGAGAACGCCAATCCCGGCGCGCCGAACAACTGGCCTCACTTCGCGGCCGTGGTCGACCACGTGCAGGCCCGGCGGACATCGCTGCCCGGCGCCGTGCGTCTTCCGCACCATATTTGGAACACTGACGGTTCCGTTTGGCCTGGCCAAGATGCCGGCTTCCTCGGCGGTGCCTCGGCCCCCTGGCTCTTTCGCTGCGAGCCCAACTCGCCGGATTTTCGCGTTCCGGAATTCACCCTCGCTTCCGATGTCACGCTCGGCCGCGTCGCCGGACGCCGCTCGTTGCTCGGTCAGATCGAACAGTTGGGCAGAGAGGCGGCAGCCAATCCGACAGTCCTAGGGCACTACGACGATGCCACCCGCCAGGCATTCGATCTGTTGACCGCGCCGGCATCGCGGGCCGCATTTCGTTTGGCCGATGAGCCCGACGCGTCCCGCGATCGCTACGGCCGCACTCAGTTTGGGCAGAGTGTGCTGTTGGCGCGGCGATTGGTCGATGCCGGTGTGCGTCTCGTACAGGTCAACTGGTTCCGCGGTCCCGACGAGCCCTCGGATGCGCCCTGTTGGGATTCACATGCTCGCGAAGCCAAGCGGCTCAAGACGGTGCTGGCGCCACCGCTCGATCAAGCGCTCTCGGCACTGCTCACCGATCTCGTCGACCGCCGCATACTCGACGATACACTGGTGGTCTGCATGTCCGAGTTCGGGCGGAGTCCCAAGATCGATCCCAATGGCGGCCGCGGCCACTGGGGCAACGTGTTCAGCGTAGCGCTTGCCGGTGGCGGCATCCGCGGCGGCTGCGTGCACGGCGCGTCCGACAAAATAGGCGGGGAGCCACAGGACGGTCTCGTGCGTCCGCCCGATCTACTGGCCACGATCTTTCACTGCCTGGGCATTGCGCCGGAAACCGAGCTGCACGATCCGCTCGGGCGCCCCTTCCCCGTCGCCCGCGGTGACGTCGTCCGCGAAGTCTTGGCCTGATCGCTATCCGCGCGGCGGTACGTGCGGTTGCTCCTTCGCTCGCTTACGGGCCGCTTTCTTCGAGGCTCGCGGTTTCGCTCGCACTTGCGCGGGCATCGCCAGCCCCATTGGGCAGCGCTGCCTGAGCACGCAGTCGTCACAACGCGGACGTTGCGCTTTGCAGGTCGTGCGACCGTGACGAATCAACAGCACGTGGAAGTCGAGCACCAGTCGCGGCGCGACCATCGCGCCCAACTCGTCGTGTGCCTGATGGGCCGTGACGCGCGGACCGATCAATCCCAGCCTGCCACTCACCCGATGCACGTGCGTATCGACGGGCAGCACGGGACGCCGGCAGGCGAAAAGCAACACGCAGGCCGCCGTCTTTGGACCGACACCGTCGAAGGCAGTGAGGTACTCGACCGCCTCAGCATCGTTCATGTCCTCCAGGTGATCGAGCGATGCGATGCCGTGTCGCTTGTGCAATTCGCTCAAGATGCGCTTGATGCGCGGCGCCTTCTGATTGGCCAGTCCCGCTTGGCGAATCGCTGCAGTAATGCTCGCCACCCGCGCCCGCCGCAGTTGCTCCCAATCGGGGAAGCGTTTTCGCAGCGCCGTGAACGCCCGTTCGCTGTTCGTATCCGTCGTGCTCTGGCTGAGGATCGTGAAGATCAACTCTTCCAGCGGATCGAGCTGCCGCGGCACGTCGACCGGACCGTGAATGGGCCGCAATCGCTGAACGGTCTGAGCAGGTGTCCAAAGGCGCGGCTTTGCGCTGCGGCGCCGCGTCATGCGACGGCTTCCTCGGGCTCACTGCGCGGCATGAACCTGCAGAGCAGGATGCCCATGCCGTACAGCGCACACAGCGGACCTGCGAGAAACAGCAGGCTGTAGGGATCGGCCGGAGTGGCAAACATGGCGATCACAAAGATCAACAGCACGGCGATCCGCCAACTCTTCGTGTAGGCCTCGACGTCGAAGATGCCGATCCGCTCCAGGAACAACATCACCAGCGGCAACTGGAAGCTGATGCCGAATCCCAGCGGCAGAAACAACACCAGGCTCAACCACTCGCTGATGCGAATCTCGGGACGAAAGCCCAAGAAACGGCTCACGCTGAACAGAAAATCGAGCACCGGTTCAAAGACAAAGATGTAGGCCGTCGCCGCGCCCAGCAAGAACAGCCCCAGGCTAAACGGCAGAAAGATGTGCACAAAGTGCTTCTCGTGCGGATACAGCCCCGCGCCCACAAAGCTCCAGGCTTGCCAGAAGACCCAAGGACTCGCCAGCACGATGCCCGCCACCAACGCCGCCTTGATCAAGATCACGAAGCCTTCCTGCGCGTTGAACACGGAAAGCTGTGCCTGCGGGCTGTCCGACATCGGCGTGTAGACCGTGAGCGGCATGAGATCTGGCAGATCCGACTGCTCATCGGTCTCAGCCTCTCCGTCGCTCGCCTGTTCGTCGGAGTGCGCAGCCGTCCCATCGACGCCGCCCGCCTCACTGGGTGTGTCGGGCACGATGCCGGGTGCGAAGCTTCGCAAGCCGCTCAACAATTGCTCGGCGTCCACCAGCGCCGGCTGCGACGTGTAGCCTTTTTGCGCCATGTGGTAGGTCGTGTCGGCCTCGTACTCTTCGTCGGTGGTGGGCAAGCCCGCCGCGACTTGCTTCTCTTCCCACTCCTGCCGATCGACGACCGCCATATGCCGCTCGAGCGCAGCTATCATCGGCGCCTTGATGAGCTGAACCACCTGTTTGCTGACCAGCAAACCGACGATAAAGCCCAGCATGATGCCCAACAGCGCGCGCCACAGACACGTCCGCAGCTCCTCCAGGTGCTCGCCGAACGTCATCGTCGAATCTTTGAACAGATCCTCGTCGTATTGACGTTTCATGAGGGCACCTGAGCGGTCGGCAAGCTGGCAAAAGGCGTGACGATCGGGCCAGCGAAGCTACTCGACCGATGATAACAGTCGCCCTGACGAGCCACAACGAGAGCACTGACGGCTGTGGCTTGCCGCGGCGCGCTTGTCAACACGGCATCTTTGGCCATCATTAGCACTCGTCGAGGCGTTCGTCGTTTCAGATACCACTGTTTGGCAACACGCCGGAGTTGGGTGCATGGCAATCGATCTTTACCCGCTGCGGTTCACGCCCATCCTCCGTCAGTACATTTGGGGTGGGCGAAAGCTCGGAGACGAACTCGGCAAGCCACTGGGGGAAGGGGACGACTACGCCGAAAGCTGGGAGGTCTGCGATCGCCGCGACGATCAAAGCCGCGTCGCGCACGGACCGCTGGCCGATACCACACTGCACGAGCTCGTCACCGAGCGCGGGCCGGATCTATTGGGCCGGCATCATCCGCAGTCGCGGTTTCCGCTGCTGCTCAAGTTTCTCGATGCCGAGCGCACGCTCTCCGTGCAAGTCCACCCCGATGACGCGCGTGCCGCTCTACTCAACCCGCCGGACCTCGGCAAGACCGAAGCCTGGGTGGTCCTGGCGGCCGAACCCGGTGCGCTGATCTACGCCGGGCTCAAACGCGGTTTCGACCGCCACGCGCTGGAGCGCGAAGTGCGGCGCGGCACCTGTGAGCCCTGTCTGCATCGCTTCGAGCCCCAGCCGAGCGACTGCGTGTTTCTGCCCGCGGGAACCGTTCATGCGCTGGGTGAAGGATTGCTCGTTTACGAGATCCAGCAGTCCAGCGATACCACCTACCGGCTCTTCGACTGGAACCGCCTGGGAGCCGATGGCCGGCCGCGGCCGTTACACATCGACGCGGCCCTGGAGGCGATCGACTATGACCGCGGACCAGTCGCCCCCCAAGAGCCCCAACTGACCGATCGCGCTGGTGTCACACGTTTGGTTGAGTGCGGCAAGTTCGTCCTAGATCGGCTGGCACTCGAGGCGAAGATATCCATCGGCGGCGATGACCGCTGCCACATCCTGGCAGTGCTCGAAGGTCAACTCACCGTCACCGGCGATGCCCTACAAGAGCCACTCACACGCGGCCAAACCATTCTTCTGCCAGCCGCGCTGGGAGCCACCCCCATCGAACCATCGGGCCAAACCGTGGTGCTCGACACGTATCTGCCCTGAGCATGTCACCGTGCCGCTGGCTAATGTTTAGAGCTCCCACGAGGGTGCCACTGCTGGCTTGCCCAGCAGTGCGCGCTAGCATTCGCTATCGCTCACAGCCCGGTTTGACGTACGGTCTTCGATCACTTCTCGTAACAGACCGCTTTACCAGCGGCTTGCGGTGCGGCTCTGCTGCACTGCTGGGCAAGCCAGCAGTGGCACCCCGGAGGCGAGATGATGTGTTGGAGTCTCCGACAAGATTGAGGGTGGTGACGCTCAGATTCGCCTGGGACGCACCGCCACGCGTTCCTATAATCCCCGTCCCATCTGATTGCCACGTCGTATCACGTTACGGCTCTCCTGCTCTCGCCGGGATGAACTCGGATCGCGCGTATGAACCACTCCCCTGTCCTGGCCTTCCTGGTCGGACTAGTAATCGCGTGCGGCACCTCCGGCTGCCAGAGCACGGGCTATCCGCAACTACAACCGCCCGGCTCGGTGCAGATGCAGCAGCGGCGGGCCGAGTTCTTCGACCCCTTCCCCGAAGTTGAGAGCGGTCCGGAAATCGTCGGCGCTCGCCCCCCTGGATACGCCCATCCCACGCCCGAGCCCACGCGCTCGCGCTCGTTTTCCAGTTGGCTGCGCGGCTACGGGCGTTAAGCTCGTAAGACGTACAGCCAACCTTCTTCTTTGGGGGCCAACGACGTGAAGGTCGTTCGATGTTGCGCGCACAGTTTTGCCCCGGCATGGGTTCTGTTGGCGATCGTGAACGTGTGCCTGCCGACGCGCGTACGAGCCGCCGAAGATGAACGCCCGCCGAATTTCGTCTTTATCCTTTGCGACAACCTCGGCTACGGCGACTGGGGCTGCTTCGGCTCGACCGTGCATCGCACACCGCACATCGATCGCCTGGCGGCAGACGGCGTGCGGCTCACCCACTTCTATTCTACCAGCGGCGTCTGCACTCCCTCCCGCGCCAGTCTGATGACGGGTTGCTATCCGCGCCGCGTGGGCATGCACCAGAACGACCGGGGTGGACTGGTGCTGCAACCGGTCGAACCCGTCGGCCTGAATCCCCACGAAGTGACCATTGCCGAAGTCCTGCAGTCGCGCGGCTATGCCACGGCACTGGTCGGCAAGTGGCACCTGGGCGACCAGCCGAAGTTCCTGCCGACGCGACACGGCTTCGATGAATACTTCGGCATTCCCTACAGCGACGATATGACGCCCCGCGAAGGAAAACCCTGGCCGCCATTGCCGCTCGTGCAGAACGAGCGCGTCATTGAGGCGCCCGTCGATCGTACGACGCTCACCCGGCGTTACACCGAGCGCACGATCGAGTTCATTCAACGGCACAAAGACCGACCGTTCTTCATCTGCCTGGCGCACGCCATGCCGGGCAGCACGCGAGCGCCGTTTGCCAGTGAACGGTTTCAAGGGAAGTCGGCCAACGGTCCGTGGGGCGACAGCGTCGAAGAGATCGACTGGTCGACCGGCGAGATCGTCCGCGCGGTGCGAGAACTGGACCTCGACCGGCAAACGATCGTCGTCATGACGTCCGACAACGGTGCCCCCAAGCGCGAGCCCCCTCAGGGCAGCAACGCTCCGTTGGGCGGCTGGGGCTACACGACGGCCGAAGGCGGCATGCGCGTGCCATGCATCGTGCGCTGGACCGATCACGTTCCCGCCGGAACCGAGTGCGCAGAGCTCTCGACGATGATGGACTGGCTGCCGACGTTCGCGCATCTGGCCGCAGCAGAACTGCCCAGCGACCGCATCATCGACGGCCGCGACATACTGCCGCTGCTGAAAGAGCCGACCACCGCCAAAACGCCGCACGAAGCGTTTTACTACTATCAGGGAGAACGACTCGAAGCCGTTCGCGCGGGCGAGTGGAAGCTCTACGTCCCAAAGAAAGGACTACGCCGCAGGCACACCGCCCTCGCTGAAGTTTTGCCGCGCCTATACAACGTGATAGCAGATCCGGCAGAAACTCAGGACGAGATTGCCTCGCACCCAGAGATCGTCGAGCGTCTCAAAGCATTGGCCGGACGAGCCCGCGAAGATCTCGGTGACGGTAATCGTCCCGGCAAGGGTCAGCGCCCGCCCGCCCGCATTGCCCAACCGCAGCCCCTGATGTTGGATGCGCAGTAGCGACTGCCGCGTTCGTTCAGAGACCAAACTGCCGCAGCACGGTCGAAAACACGTCGACGACCTCGAGCGTCGATCCCGCCAGCACGCCTGGTTGCGACGCGACGATCATGCCGCGTTGCCACTCTTCCTTCGACGGCGCTCCGTGGGAACCGCGCACCAGCGCCGCGTCGAGCGCGATGCCGCCGGCTGCCTGATCGATGTGCATCTCGCAGGGGTCGTAGCCCGGCTTGCGGTGAATGTCGACGGTGCGCGCGAACGACGGCGCCTGCGCATCGTCCTTCCAGTAGTAGTACGCCTGCCAACTGTCCGCCGCCGAGACGAGCACGACGTCGCCGCTGCGCGCGTGATCGAGCGCGTAGCGGGCCTTCTCGGCCCCGACGAGCACCTCGGCGATGCCTTCGGCGCCGCGAAATAACGCCGCGGCCCGCTCAATCACCTGCGGGTCGCCATCTTTGACGAACACGTGCGAGAGCTGATGATCGGTCAGCGCCCACGCCGGGCTGTTCGCCACGTCGAGGATTTCGCCCCCCTGCTCTTCTCGCGTGATCGCGAGCAAGCCGGCCTCGCGCAGGACGCGGTTGGGATAGGCGATGTGATCGACGGCGCCGATCACGTATTCGCTGGCCACCAGCCACAGCGGCTCTTCATCGTAGGCCCCCGTGAAGCCATCGCGCAGTCGTCCCAATGCTTCGTCGAGCTGTGTGGTGGCGATGTGCGACATCTCATCGTCGGGCCCGAACTTCTGCGGCGAGTAGTCGAGATGCGGGAGGTAGATGTAGAAGAAGTCCGGCCGATACCGCCCGGCCGCGCGAACGGCCGAGTCGATGATCCACTCGCTCGAACTGATGTTGGCCAGCGGACCCCAGAAGTGATGCAGCGGGAAGTGATCCAGCTCTTCGATCAGCTCCGCGTACAGCGGCTCGGGTCGCGTGTAGCACCACAGCGATTCGCTGCCGTCGGGATTGTGAATCGGGGCCGGCGTGCAGATGTAGTCGGCGCCGCAACCTTTGCTGTGCAGGGGAAACCACACGGCCGACGTCGTCCCCGGCCTCCGCTCGTGCAACACGTCCCAGATCTGCGGCGCCTGAATGCACTCGTTCCAGGCCGTCCACATCTCGAACTCGCCGTGATCGCGATAGAAGAAGCCGTTGCCCACCACGCCATGCCGATTGGCGCGGACGCCCGTCGTCATATCGGCCTGCACGGGACACGTGACGGCCGGGAACCCGGGAGTCAATCGCGCCCGACTTCCCCCCGCAGCCATCTCCGCGAGCACCGGCATCCGCCCAAGATCCTGCTCGCGCAGCGCCGGAACCGAAATCAACACGACGCGTTGCGGCATAACCTTAGCTCCCTCGCGTGCGATTCATTATGCCTGCAGCGATCGTCTCAATCCCAATCGGGTGCCACTGGCTGCTCGCCAGCCAGTACTTGTCTCCAACTCGTGACGGCATGTGTCGCCGAGGTGCGTCTCCTTGCTCGCCGCTTTCCATTATCGATCAGCAACCTCGTCCAACCACCTACGTCGAATAGATCACGGTCCCCAACAACGCGGCCGGAACCAAGAGCGCGAGCACGCCCACGGCCCACACCGGCTCGCGAACCGCCAGCGTCACTGCGCCATCGAGGACGATCAGTGACAGGATCGATAGTTTCACGGCGGTCTGAACTTTGGCCGGCACCGGATCAAGGATCGCCTGCAAACATCGCCAGCCGATGTTCGCGCCTAAGAGCCCGATCAGCAACACCCAGCTAGTCGTGCTCAGCCGCCAGCGGCTCACCTCGGCCAACTGTTCGTCAGCGAAACCGGGTAGCGCCGCCAACAGCGCCATCCCTGCGAGCATGACCATCAGCGCAAACACGAGCTGCGGCCGGCGACTCACCTCCGCCTCACCGCGAGCAAACCAGGTCACTCCCGCGATGTACGTGCCCAATCCGGCGGCGACCGACCAATGCACCTGGTGCCACATCGCCGCTGCAGCGCTGGCACCCAACAGCACATTCAGAAACCGGCACGATCCCATGGCCAACGGACCGAGTGAGGTTCGCTTCAGCACTGCGTCGTAGGCCACGACGGCTATGGCCAACAGTGTGGCCACCACGCCGCAGGCAACTTGCCCGCTCAGCGCGCTGGCCAACCATCCGCTGGCGACGCCGATCGCGAGCAGTTCGATTCCCAGCCAGCGCGCTCGACGCAGTGAGACACGTCCCGAGGGAATCGGCCGCTCGGGCCGCTCACGGGCATCGACGTCGGCATCGAAAACGTCGTTGAGCACGATGCCCGCCATGTAGAGACACGCGCTGGCTACGGCCAGCGCGGCAAACACCGACCAGGGCGCCAACGACTCGTGGGTGAGAAGGTAGCCCATCGTCACATCGGCCAAAGCCGTGAAGACGTTGGGGATCCGCACCAATTGCAGATAGGTCTTCAACCGGCCGGGCGACGCGGTCGAGGGCGCATCGCGCAGGCCATCGTGCGGATCTATGTTCACGATCCGGACTCCTGCGCGTGCGTCATGCGGGCGGCGCGAGTTTCTCGACCAATTTGCCGACGAAGTCGAACGCCTCGCGCGCGGCTTCGTGCGGGCTGTCGATGTATGGATACAGCTCGATTGTCAGCCAGCCGTCATAGCCGGTCGCGGCTATCGCGGCGAGCGTGGCGGGAAAGTCGATCGCGCCGTGACCGGGGATCAAATGTTTGTGCACACGCGTACTGGCGATGTCTTCCAGGTGATAGTGCCGTGTGTGCGCGGCCATCTTTCCGACCCAGTCCTGCGGGTCTTCGCTCACGCAGTACGCGTGGCCGATGTCGAAGTTCAGGCCCACGGCGGGTGAATCGATCCGCTCGATGAACCGAGTGAATTCCTCGAACCGCTCGATCATCAGGTCCGGTTCCGGCTCGATCAGCAGTCCCACGCCGACCTGTTCCGCCACTTCGATGCAGGGCATCAATTCGTCGTAAAAGACTTGCGCTGCATCGTCCCACGACTGACCTGCCGCCAGTGGCCCACCGGGCTCCGTGGTGATGTGCGGCGCGCCGAGCTCGGCGGCCAATCGCAGAGCCCGCTTGGTGTGCTCGCGGCGGATCGCACGATAGTGGGGATCGGGCTCAATCCACGAGGGATGCCAGTACGGCTGCCGCGGATCGGCCACCGCATTCATCATGAAGGCGTTGACGTTCGATATAGTCAACCCGGCGCGGTCCAAAGCAGCGCGGATGGCTTTCACGCGCTCGGGCAACAAGCCTGCGGGCCAGGCGTGCGGCACATCGGCCAAGACCTCGATGCCGCCATAGCCGATCTCGGCGATCGCCTCGATGGTCGCTTCGATCTCGTAGTGCAGGAACGCGTTGGAACTGAAGGCGAGTTTCAAGGTCGAGTCGCGCCGCGATTAGGGCGCGTCGGGCAAGTGGGTTGCGAATCGGAAGGAGGGGCGATTATAGCCCGAGCGCTTGGCGGCCGAAACGGTGCTGCCCGCCATGTGCGTTGCCCCAAGCGCGCGAGGCCGGCACTGGCGCCAACGCGCCTCAGCTACTTGCACTGCGATAGCTCAACAATGCGCGCTGAAAGATCCAGCGGGAAATGGCCAGCGAGCCGGCTGTGGCGACCACGGCAAACAGCGTCAACAGCCAGTTCTGCCCCTCGAAGGGTTTGGCCAACAGCCGGGCGGGCACGTTGATCACGACCAGCACAGGGATCACAAACGTGAACGTCACGGCCAGCGGCGTGCCGATTCGCCCGCGATAGATTTCCATCGGGTATCGCGAAAACGTCGTGATGTAGAACCAGAAGTCGTACAGTGATTGATTGCGGCCCAGCCACACGCTCACCGCCGCCAGCGTGATCATCAGGCTGTAAAGAATAGCCACGCCGCATGCTAGATAGAACGGGTACAAGAGAAACTGCAGCGGCGAAGGGGTATGACCAATGCGGTACAGCGAGTACGCCAGCAGGCCGAGACCGAAGAGAAAGTTGGCCAGCGAAGCCCATTCGATCTTGCGCAGCGAAATGAGAAACTGCGTATCGATCGGCTTGAGCAGCGCGAAATCGAGGCCGCCCGTGCGAATCAACTCGCCGAACTCGTTGGCGTTGGGCATGAAAAAGGCCTGCACCGTGCTGTTCACCAACAGCGTCGTGGCCAGGAACACGAAGAACTCGAATTGTCCCCAGCCGGTGTCCTGCCCGATGGAAGGCGTGAACTGGAAAATCAACAGATAGAAGCCCAGGTTCATCAGCACCCAGCTCATCGAGACGATGCTCTGGATGATGAAGTTGGCGCGAAACGTCATGTCGCGCACCAGGCTGTTGCGGGCAAAGGTGAGCGCCACACGGAGATACGACGGTCGCGGATCGGACATGCGGGCTCAACCTCCAAATCCACTGTAGCGCCGCACGCCCAGGTGAAACGCCAGCCGGCAGGCGGCCACCAGAGCCAACACCCAGCCCGCCTGAATCAACAGTCCGCGGGCCAGTTCTCCTTCAGGCACTTTGTCGAGAAAGATGGCCGCCGGGAAGTACGCCAAGTACTTGAGCGGCAACAGATCGACGAGTGTGTGCCAGCCTCCGGGGAGCATGTCGATCGGAAACATGTGCCCCGAGCAGAAGAAGTTGAACAGCATGTAAACGAACAACAGCGAGCTGACCTCGAGAAACCAGAAGGAGATCATGCCGATCAAGGCTTCCAGAAAGAAGCCCAGCAGAAACGCCATCAACAGCGACGCCACGAAGGCGGCCATTGTCGCCGGATCGGGCCAGCCGGAGGTGAAGTAGCCGCGGCAGAGGTAAAACACCAGCGCGAACGGTGCCGTGGCCACCGTGTAGTACACCAGCTTGTGGGCCACGCGATTGAGCAGCAGGAAGCCGACCATGTCGATGGGCTGCGTGAGATACTTCTTCACGTTGCCCTCGCGGACGTCCAGCGCAATACCCGAGGCCAGCCCTGGCATGCTGGAGAATGCCCGGGCGATCATGGTGAGCAGATAGTAGGCCACCATGTCCGAGAACGTGTAACGACCGGCGATGGGCGTGTTGCCGTTGGCGGCGAAGATGGCGCCCCAGAGAAAGATCTGGGTGACGATCGGCAGAAACCGCATCAGCGTCCCCAGCGCGAAATCGCCGCGATAGACGAGACGCTCCTCGATGCAAATCCGCAGGATCGTCCACCACACGCGCACGCGAGCCATACGTCACACTCGA
>CALKYM010000186.1 GCA_938003525.1 uncultured Planctomycetales bacterium
AACTTGGCAACATCGACCAGATCATAGAAACTCGTGGCTGTTTTCAACAGAGCAAGCCCTTCTCTGAGTCATTATCGAATCCGTCGACACTGGTCAACGCGACCGCGTTGCTGCGGCCGCGCGGTTTCTTAGTTACGCGACGGTGAAGCACCCTGCGCGAATCTTCCCAGCGCGGCCAGCAGCACGAGAAAGCCGGCACCGGCTGTGGCGACGCGCGGATCGGGAGGGAATTCCAGCATCCAGATCGCGCTGGCGCCGGCCACCGCGGCACTCACAGCGCCGCCCAACGAGAACCACCAGGAGCGTCCCGTCCAGGCGCCAATCAGCAGACCGATGAAGCCGCACACGCCGGCGAGCACGAGCCAAACGCCGTGGGCGAGCAGCGAGAGCTCGAAATCGGCCTGGGCTCGGACGCCCGAACTGACCACGGCAAACACGACCGACATCAGTGCCACACCGTAGATCAGGCTGTACAACGAGACGCCGCCGCCGGATCGCGATGTTGCGACGCTGGTATCTTCTTGTCCTTCGCGCTGTTCGCTCATCGCGATGCGATCGCCCTCAATACGGTTTGACGAGCCCGCCATCCGCGCGATGGCCCAGTTGTTGATAAGTGTTCATGTCGATGGTCTCGCTTAGGAACCGCACCGAGCCATCGCCAAAGGCGAAGTTCGCGCCGCTGGGGTGCATGCTCTCGAAGCCGCCGACAAACAGCGACAACGCCGGCGCTGGGACACCACCCGGCGTGTTGGGCAAAGTAGCCACGCCACTTTCGCGCGCCGACTCAGAAGTCTCCTGCTCATCCGAGGCATCCTCCACCTCGGAATGTTCGTCCGCGTCAACTCCATCCCCTGCAGTGCCCTGATTGCTTTCTGACTCACCCGCGGCTTCGCCCTCTCCGGTCGGCGGCTCGTTGTCACTGGATTGCTCTGGAAGACCAGGCGGTGTATCAGACTCAGGAACGTGGGGTAGCCGTCGCGAATCGTTCCAGGCGAGTTTCTGCCACGACGAGCTCTCATTGATCGGCGTACCTGTGTTGCGCAGCGTTGCCCGAGTACCCGATGTCCAGCCCAAGTCATCGTTGTAAGGATATTTCTCACCTAGAAAGATTGTGTACGCGAGGCCGTCGGTGATGTCATCGAGACGAACAGCACTATTGAGGAACAGCACGCCGTTGTTGGTCACATCGATGGGAGCTTCGACGTCGTGATGACAACCAGCATAGGTTGACATGGTTACGAATTGCCCGTTCGGTAACATGGATGACTTGTCGCCGTCAAAACTGGGGCAAAACAACGTCGCTACACTGTGTTCTCGGATTGCTTTGTTGTTCGCGTGATACGCGCCCACCTTGAAATCCACCTTGCGATACGCGTTCCGTTCCTCTACGTGCGGCAGGATCTGCACGATCCAGCTCATGTGGTAGCCGATCGGCACGCTTTGGATGGGACCTAGGGCGTCGATCGTCCCGGGCGGCAACACGAGATGCGAGGCTTCGTACTGCTGCACGGCCAGCGAAAGCTGCATCAGGTTGTTGGCACACTGCGCCCGCCGGGCGTTTTCCCGAGCCGCTTGAACGGCCGGCAACAATAGCGCAATGAGAATACCGATGATCGCCAACACCACCAGCAGTTCGACCAACGTGAAGCCGGTCCGTTTGTCCACTCCGCGCTGATTGCGAGCAAGCCGTCGCGTTCTTATGGGCCCAAAGCTGTTTGAAACACTTCTCGCGGGTGCCACTGCCGGCTTGCCCAGCAGTGCTCCGCCGGTGATCGGTACTGCCAGACGAGCTGGTAGTGGCAGGCGGAGCCGTTCGAATGAGGTCTTGAAATACGCTTTACTCATCATTCTGCTCCAAACAGCGGTCTGGGAAGCGTGAGCTCTCTGGCGACGCGGATCCGCCGCTCCGCGTCCGGCGGGTAGTCGGCCGTGACTTCAATAGCCGCGGCACCCGAAGCAGCATCACGGCCAACCATGCGTATCGCTACCTCGGCGGCGTCGCGGCCAACCAGTTCATCCGACACCAACTGCCAAATCTCTCCGTCATACTGCGGCACGACGGCCAACCTCGCGACTGCCCGACGCAGCGCGGACTCGGCCAAGAGCCGCGCTTGCTCGGCCTGTTCGGCTCGCCGCAGTTGGCGTTTCTGCGCGACCAGCGATCGCCCGATGGCCACCATCAACAGGGTGACTATCGCCACGGCGACGATGGCCACCATCAGCGCGGCGCCACCGCGTCCGTCCGTTCTGCGCTTTGGGATTGACGTCGAACCAATCACGGTGACCGTTCTCCTGCCGATGCACTTGAAATCGCATCGACCAGTAGCTGGTTGCGACCGGGCACGGCGTCGATCGTCATCACATCGTGTGGCGGCGCGGCAAGCTGCTCATGCTCGGCCGGATGACGGCCTGAGCGGCTGCGCCGAAGACGGAGCTGCAGTAGCTCGATGCCGTCGACCTGAGTGATCACTGCTGCTGCGTCCGCCAGATCGCTGATCAGATAGGCCTCGCGACGGGTCGTCCGGCCGTTCACTTGTGCCTCGCGGACGATAGCCCTCCCGTCGCGCGTGTACACGACCTGCGTTCCATCGGCCAAAGTCACGAGCGCGAGCGCCGCGGGATCGTCTTTCGCGGGCACCTCGTGCGAGAGGGCGGCCTGGACATCACAGCGCCACTGCGCAGATAGCCGTGCGATGCTCGCTAGGTCGCGCTGCGCATCACGGATACCGCGATCGCTGCGAAGCAGCAGCATGATCAGCATCACGCACAATCCCAACAGCGCCGAACCAACGGTGATCACGACGGCCATCTCGATGAGCGTGAAGCCCGGTCTGCGCGGTGTATTACGTCGACCCGTCATGGCGATTCCTCGGCTGACTCCGTGTGGCTGCCACGCGCACTCGGTCGATAGACCCAGGCGATCAACTCGACCGGCGCGACGCGCGTGCCATCGCGGCGCAGCCAGGAGAGCGAGACGGCGATCCGCTTCTCATCGATGGCCGGGCCGCTCTCGCCCTCCACTACCGCTTCGCGGATGTCGATAGACAGCTCGGGCTCACGAATTCTCGCATGTGCGTCACCACTAAGCTGCCAGGAGGATGTCGCCTCCTGAGTGATGGCTTCCCACGGCAACGCGGTTACGCGTTCAAGCAGATTGGCAACCTCGCCGATGGCCAGCTCGCGCTGCCGCGATGCGCGATCCACCCCGTGCCGGGCGACCAACAGTTGCGCAATCAGAAACGTCAGTACGGCGAGCATGGCCGCCGCCGCGATGAGCTCGATGAGGACGAACGCGCCGCGCGCGCCGTCGGACAATCGTCGGTGCTTCGTGGTTCGATTCATGCCAGGCTTCGAATCAGTTCAATCAGCGGGACGAAGACGGCCAGGACAATCGCGGCGACCACGACGCCGGCTGCCAGCACGCCCAGCGGCCCCAGCCAGGAGAGCAGCAACTGCAAGCGATACATCAGCCGCCGATCGGCCGCTTCAGCCACCGTGCGAACGGCCCAGGGGAGATTACCCATCCGCTGCGCCGAGGCGAGCAGTGCCGCATCGGTCTGCGAGATCAAACGCGCGGAAAGCAACGCCTCGATCCAGTCACTCCCCTGTTCCATGGCAACCCGGGCGCGTTCGATCCGCCGTCGAACCCGTCGCCGCGGATGCCGCCGCGTGGCTGTGCGCATCCAGCCCTCGAGCGATTGGCCGGCCGCGACCACCGGCGCTAAGCTCAAGAGCAACTCGACCGCTTCCCGCCGCCCCCGCACGCCGGGCGGCAAGAACAGACCGGCCAATCGCCGCGCAGGACTCCAGCCGAGATAGGAAAGCCAGAACACGAACATCGCGACCAATGTCACGAACGCGACAGTCCACAGTGCCGGCGCAACAAACGTCGGCAGAATGGCAAGCTGCAGAATCGTATTCGTGCCGGGACCTTCGATCTGGAATTCGTCCAAGATCAAGAGCATGGCCGGAAAACTGTGGCTGAACCAGACGGCGGCGGCCGCGGCTCCTACACTGAATACGAGCAGCGCGTAGAGCCCGTGACCGAGGACGGCTTCTTCAAGTGGCTGCAGGGCACGGCGTCGCTGGAGCGCGAGGCGGACTGCTGCGGCGCGTTGTCCCGTCGTCGTCCCCGCCGCGTTTGCCAGCGCCACCTCCGGCGGTACTAGCCGGGGCGATTGATCGAGGGCGTCGCCCAATGGCGTTCCGGCTTCGATCGCATCGGCCAGCAACTCCGCGCGGCGTCGCCGCACGCCAGAGAAGAGACTTGCCCCGGCGCGGATGGCCCCGGCCAGCGGCATGTCGCGTTCCAAACACGCCGCCAGCAGCGACCAGAACGCCTCGCGCCGCGTACGGACCAGTTCGACAATCGTCATGACGACGGCCGTGATCGCAATCAAGATCATCAGCGGGCTCAGCAAGCCCCCGGCCACCGACACGCAAAATGTGAGAATCGATCCGCCGATCCAGGCCCAACCCAACAACCACATCATGAACGGCCACGCCGAACGCCGCGCGCGACCGTCCACCGAAGTCGCAGCCGTTAGTCGCGCCGATGCGCAGAGCGCGACGCCCAATACGAACAAGGCACAGGCGGTGTAGACGAGATTCGGCATAGAAGCTATCTAGCTAAAAACTGCCAAATAGATCGATGGCCCGGATGATCGGAGTGATCACCGAACCGATCAGCACGACGAAGGCAATCAGACAAACCAGCAAGGCCACAAGCGGCATGATTCGCTGCACGAGCCGCGCTTGTGCGTGGGCTTGGGCTTCACACAACTCAGCGGCGACTTCCAGCCCGGCGGGTAAGGCGTTGTGTTGTTCGCCCCAGGCCACCAAGGGAACGATATTGTCGGGCACGGCGCGCGACGCCTCGAGGCATGTGGAAAACGCCTGCCCGCTGGCCGTGTACTGGGCCATGCGTTTCGATGCGATGGCCAACTCGTGATCGTCGATGCTTTCGCCCGCCAGCGTCACGGCTTCCGGCAAGGGAACCCTCCGCGCGACAAGCAGCTCGACCACGCGCAGAAAAGCGGCCGCCGCCATGTGCTGCCGCAGGCGTCCCAATAACGGAACGCCTTTGACCAGATGCGAGGTCAACTCGGCGCCCGCCGCCAGACGAATGGCCACCAGAAAGGTCGCCAACAAGGCCAACATGCCGAACAGCTCGGGAATGCCGAAGGAGGCGAACGCCTTGAGCATGTTGAAGCGCTGGTCCGGCGCCACATCGAATTCATCGTAAACCGCTTCCAGCCCGGGGCTGGCGATATTGGCTTGTACAAACAACAACGTCACGGCCAGCACGATCAACAGCAGGGGATACGCGACTGCCAACCACATCTCGCGTTCGACGCCGGCCAGGCGGCCGCGGGCATCGTTGTAGTCGGCCAGTACGCGGCCCATTTCGCCGCTGCGCTGCGCGGCCAGCAGCAGTTTTCGCACGTGAGTCGGCGCGCGGGCCGCAGCGAGCGCGTCGTCGAGGCTGGCGCCGGAAGCCAAGCGGTCGGCCGTGCGATCGAGCGCGGCGGCCAACGTGGGCGAGGTCGTTTCTTCTGCCGCTGCGCGAAGACCGGAAACCAACGATAGGTCGGCCGAAGTGAGCGCGGCGATCTGCTCGGCGACCGGCTCAGATTGTTTCCGGTGGTTGTTCATCGCCAGGCGCAGGGACTTAGTGCCATCCGATGGGTTGGCCCATCTCGTACATCAGCCGCGTCCAGGGACCGAACAGCGCGAGGGCCAACAGCGCGACAGCCGTACCGCCGATCAACACGACCAACAAAGGCGGTATCAGGCTTTGCAACAATGCGGCCGTTCGTCGCGCGCGGCCTTCCGCCCGTTCGGCCATGTGGCTCAGCGAACGAGCCAATAACGCTTCGTCGCCGCCGGCGGCGAGCAGCCACCGCAGCGCAGCGATGGGCGTACCACCTGGGCAGTCAATGTTCTGCAAGTCCTCGCCGCGCTCCAGCGCCGTGGCCAAACGTTCGCAGGCGCGCCTGTTGCGCCGTCGATGCGCAGTGTCGGCCGACAAGCGGAGAGCCTCAGGCAAAGGCAGCCGGCGCTCGACGAGCACGGAGAGCAAGCGCGCCGCCAGCGCTTCTTCGGTCTGGCGAATCAGACGGCCCGTGCCCGGCATCCATCCGAACACGAGGCGTGCCCAACCGGGCTGCACCACCGCGGCACGGCCGGCACTCCACAGCCACAAAGCAACGACGGCCACAACGACACTCGGCACCGACAACCAAAAGGCCACCGGAAGCGTCGCGAACCATTCGAGCAAACTCATGGCGGTCGGCACGGCGAGCTGCTCGCCGCGAAACTCGGACAACAACACCGGCGCCACGAATGTGGCGACGACTGCCAACACTCCCCAAGCCACCAGGGCAATGACCAGCGGATAGACGACTGCCAGGACGGCGGTGCGGCGCAGTTCGTCGCGGGCCCGGGCCATGACGACCATGCCATCGAGCGCGGCGGCCATATCGCCCGAGCGTGCACCGGCCGCCACCACGGCCGCGCATTCAGGCGGCATTTGCGAGCGGCGCCGGGCAACCGCTTCGGCCAGCGAGCGGCCGCGCGACAGTTCTTCGGCCAGCGCGGCGAGTTGATGTCCGAGCCGGCCGGGCATATCGCGAGCGCTGGCCGCCAGCGAGCTTTCCAGCGGCACACCCGCGCGGACCAGGGCGGCGATCTCCTGGGCCATGACGACGAAATCGTCGATGCGACCCGCGCGTGCCGCGGTGTTCTCGCCCGCCGACATACTGGCCCCCTGGCTGTTCCGCAGCGTGGCGATCTCGCGAAGAACTCGCCGACCACCCAACGCCGCTGGCGATTCTACCAGATCGGGCACTAGCCGGTTCGATCTTCCGCTGCGCGCGCGAGGCCAAGCACCCGGCGGATTTCGGCCGCGGTGGTGTGACCGGAAGCCACAGCGTCCCGGGCGGATTGCCACCGATTGTGCATTCCCTGGGCGATGGCCAAGCGCTCCAACTGGGCGGCCTCGGCGCGGGCGAGAATCGCGCGGCCAACTTCGGCCTGAGCCAGCGTCAACATTTCGGCTATGGGGAATCGCCCACGATAGCCCGTGCCGGCGCAGGCATCGCAACCGACCGGCAGACAGGCATCGTCGATGTCAAACCCCAATCGCGCTTCGGGCGCGTCGCTACGCTGCGCGCAGGCGCACAGCCGGCGCACCAGACGTTGCGATACGACGGCCAACAGCCCGCTGCGAATCGAGTACGGTTCGAGATTCATATCCAGCAGTCGCTCGACCGCTTCGGCCGCGCTGCCGGCGTGAAACGTGCTGAGCACCAGGTGACCGGTGAGCGCAGCCTGAAAGCAGGTTCGCGCCGTGGCCGGGTCGCGGATCTCACCGACGAGAATGACTTCGGGATCTTGCCGCAACAGGTAACGCAGGCCAGTGGCCAGATCGAAGCCGGCCGCGTCTTTCACCTGCGATTGGGCAACGCCGGGGATTTCAACTTCGACGGGATCTTCCAGCGACACCAGACTGCGCGCACCGGCCGTTCGCTCGGCCAAGTGACGCAGGCAAGCGTAGGCCGTCGTCGTCTTGCCGCTGCCCGCCGGTCCGGTGACTAGTAGTGCCCCGGATGTTGCGTCAAGCAAGTCCGCGACTTGCCCAGCGATCGTGGCCGGTAGGCCGAGTTCCTCGAGCAGGCGATAGCGACCTTCGCCGGCGAACAGGCGAATGACGGCCTTTTCGCCGTGCAGCGTCGGCATGGTGCTAAGCCGCATCTCGAGGTCGCTGCCAGACGGCCGAATGCGACCTTCCTGCGGCGTGTCGGTGCGGTAGGTCAGCAGGTCGGCCAGGACCTTCAACCGCGCGATCACGCTGACGGCCGCCTCTTGCGGCAGCAGGGCGACGTGCTGCAGGACACCGTCGACTCGCCAGCGACAGTCGAGCCCTTCGCCCGTGGACTGCAAGTGAACATCAGTGACGTCGAGTTGCGAAGCCGCGGCCAGCAGCTCGTCGACCACCTGCGGCGCATACTCGGGATCGTTGCGATCGATGGCCGCCAGTCGCGCGGTGATTGCGTCACGATTTGCCGACTGGGTGTTCACGGGCATGATTCGAGGGTCGCCGTTTCAATACTTCACGAACTGCGGCGGCATGGACCGACCGTTTCCTTACCGAGTGCCACGGTTGAGCAAGCCAGGAGCGGCACCCGATCGTAACGACTGGTGGCCTAACACTTCGTGGACGTCCCACATTCAAGCTTAACCGAGGGTAATGGTGCCCGCACGGCGAACGGGAATCGCAACCCGTGGAAGTGCGCGGCCGGTCAGCGAGAGTCAGAGCGGCTGTTCGAGTGTTGCGAGTCTCGCTCGACGTGTTCGAGCGGCAGGATCCAGGGATTGTCGGCCAGGAAGCGGCGGGGCGTGGCGGCGAGATCGACCTGCTCATCGATGATCGGTTGCAGCGGGTGGTCGTTGAGCAGCACGTAACTGGTGCCGCGCACCTGCGGACGGCGGCCCTGTTCGCGCCGCCATGCTTCGGCCACATGCTGCGCATACGCGTGAAACACCAGCGGCAAAAGTTCGAGGGCCTCGATCTGGTGCGGGTTCAGTTCGCGCGTGTAGTTCCACAAAAAGGATGGCTCGCCATCGCTGGAAATGGTCGGCACGTAACGATCGAACTCTCGCAGGTAGAGCCACGGCATGAGATCGAAGTCGGCGTACGTCGTCATCCTTCCCTGCGCGCCGATGCGGCTGAACGTCAGCATCACGTGCTTGCCCCGCGATGCGAGTTCTTGGTCGTTGATGAGCAGTGGGCGCGGTCCCGCGGCGTCGCGGCCTTGCAGCGTGAAAGGCACGAGCTGCGCCAGTGTGTTGGCCAGCACTTCGCCATAAGGTCCGCTGAGGTCGAACGCGGCCAACGATTTCTGAAAGGAGAGAAACGCGCGGCGGCGCGCGTTGGGCGCGCTGGCGTTTTTCTGCACCTGGGCGGCGCGGGCCTGTGCGCGGAGGATGGTGGCCAGAAACTGACGCACGGCGACCTCGTCTTGACCGGCCTGCTGCGCAACGTGGCGCCGCAGGGTCTGCACGACTTCATCGAACGACCAAGTGTCCAGCACTTTGCAATCGCGGCCGTACGTTGAACGCCAAATCTCTCGGGCGCGATTTCCGGCAGCCAAACGCGTCAGGCCGGCGGCCGCCGGATTGAAAAAAACACGCTCGCCCAGATAAGGCTCAAACGTGACGAACAACTCCGGCAGGACTTCCCAGCGGACATCGGGCGCGTTGACGTCGACATAGACCCATGCGGGCGCTTTTCCACGAAACGCCGTCCAATCGAACTGGGATTCGCCAGACTCGTCGGTAACGACTAGCGCTGGGTCGGTGACGCGCACCTGCGCGAAGCTGCCGACCTTGTTGCGGGTCATCAGGAACCAACTGTGCCGCACGCCCTGATCGGTCCAGTACGGGTCGTTGGGAACGAGCAGATGGCGCAGCGGGAAGACCGTCTGCCACAACAGCCAGGCCGCCACGATGAAGCGCAGCGGACGAGCACGCGCGGGGGCGCTTGTCAGCGTCGGACCGAGCTCTGTGCCGCGGGCTTTCCAGCCCAGCAGCAGGCCCCACAGGGGAACGACAATCGCGCCGAGCAACAGCCACAGCCAATCGGGCCGCGCAAAGCGCGGGCGTCGCAACCAACGCGCCACGCGCGTCGGCCAGTCGGCCGCGAGAAACATGAGTGTGGCCCAAAAACTTATCGGGGCGACGACACCCACTTGGGAAATCACGAAGTAGTTGAAGCTGTGAAAGAAGATTGCCAGCCCCATCGCCAGATAGCGGGTCCGCCGCACGGCCAATAGCACTCCGATGCTGAGATCGAAGATCAGGCCACCATACGAAAACAGGTAGACGACGGCCTCGTGTGAGAGGAGCGCCGCGAGTCGATCGATCCAGTCGCCGGGCAATCGATCATCGAGGATTCCGTGCAGGTGGTCGGGCGTGAACCACATCCGCAGCGGCTGGCCGCGCAGCCAATCGCCGTGCAGCTTGGCAAAGCCGCCAAAGAAGTAGACCAGCCCGGTCTGCCAACGCACGGCCAGCACACACCACCAGGGAATCGTCTTCGGCGGTGGCGGTCGACGAAAAAACGCGGCGCGCCGCGCGGAGAACCAAGCATCGACGGAGTAGTGACGCGCGGCCGGCAGAAACACCAGTAAGACGGCAAACACGCCGAGCAACGGAAAGTGATTGCCGAACAGCGTCGCGTCCATCAGCACGATGTACCAGTACGTCACGCAATACGCGATGCTCGCCGCGCGGTACCACAGACCGGCGGCTAGCAACAGCGCCGCGACAGTAGCAATGGCAAAAATCCCGGATGTCCACGGTTCGCCCAGCGGCTGAATCCAACTCAGCCCGGGATAGGGGCACGTCCAGCCGGTCTCCGGACCGGTGAAGAAGAGTGATACGCCGCTGCGCCCCTCGGCGTTGTGCTGGAGAAAGTCGCCGACGACCATCGCGGCGAGCAAGCCAAAGCCGATGCGAAACACGGCCAGGCTGCCGCCATCGACGGGACGCATGAGCCAGCCGCGCCAACTGCTGTCGTTTGCGTGAGAGGTCTCTGTCACGCGCGCACTATACCGTCTGACTCTACGGCGGTGGCGATGCGATCACCGTCGCACACTGATCCGCTATGGAAACGAGGGAGCCTGTGCCGAAATGGGTGACGGCATCTGCCATCGATCGCGAAGCGCGACGTGCCGCACGGCTCAGGTCGGCTGCCGGGGACGCACGTCGTGCATCTCTTCGGCAGTATAGCCGGCGGTATGGTGGCCCGCAGTGATGGCGTGATCCATCGCTTCGCCGAAGTAGTATTTGCGCGCCTCGGGATTGCGGATCACTTCCTGGGGTGAGCCGTGACACAGCACGCGACCTTCGCGGATGACATAGCTGCGATCGGTGATTTGCAGTGTCTCGCGGACTTGGTGATCGGTGATCAAGATGGCAATGCCACGCTCGCGCAGGCCGCGCACCAGCTCCTGGATGCTGGCGATTGTGACCGGGTCGATGCCGGTGAATGGTTCGTCGAAGAGCAAGATCTTGGGATCCGAAACCAGGCAACGCGCGATCTCCAACCGGCGGCGTTCACCTCCCGAGAGCGAGATGGCTCGCGACTTGCGAAGCTTCTCGATCTTGAACTGTTCGAGTAAATCGGCGCAGCGGGCCCGCCGCGTCTTGCGATCCATGCCGAGCATCTCCATCATGCCCAGCAGATTCTGCTCGACGGTGAGCTTGCGAAAGACGCTGGCTTCCTGGGCCAGGTAACCCATGCCGCCGTCGCGCGCGCGGCGAAACATGGGCCAATTGGTCACGTCCTGGCCAGCGAGAAACACTTTGCCGGCGTTGGCGGCGATCATGCCGCAGGCCATGCGAAAGCTGGTCGTCTTGCCGGCACCATTGGGACCGAGCAACCCGACGATCTCGCCGGGTTCGACCTCGAAGTCGACGCCGTCGACGACGCGGCGGCGTCCGTAGATTTTCACCAGCCCCCGCGCTTCCAAGAGCGCCATCGCGTGCACTCCTCCATGATGCAACGTCGCCCGAGCTCGCTCGGCCCGCGTGCGCTCGTCTCGCGTCAGCTAGCAGAGAGCATCGAAGCGGCGCTGGACTCTAGCCTCGGCTGCGAAGATTGGCAAGGCGATCGCTCTGCGCAGGCTAACGCGTGCTATCACTCGGGCGGATAGACGAGCTCGGGCAGTCGAACGACGCGGGACTCCACTTTGCCATCCGTCAGCTCGATGACGCGATACCCCGGCGGGATGTAGTCGTAGCTTTGCGTCGGCGTGTTTGGCGCAAATTGAAATGCGGCCGAAGGTGTGGTGACCACTTGGGTGGCGCCAAGCTGCACGGCGTGCTCCAGGTGAACGTGACCACAACAGACGAGTTGTACCTGTGGGTGTTCGGAGAGCCGATCAGCGAAGCGGTCGGCATTGCGTAGTCCGATGGAGTCGAGCCAGGGCGTGTCGACCTGCACGGGAGGATGATGCATAAACAGCAAGGTCGGTGTACTCGACGCGGCGCTGAGCTGCGCAGCGAGCCACGCGAGATGGTCGGCGGCAACTTCGCCGGCGACCGCGCCAGGCAACTGCGTATCGAGGCCGATCAACCGCCAGCTGTCGACGTCGTCGACAAAGCCGACTTCGTCGCCCGTGGTGGCCGTCGTGGCCTCGAACGCGCGACGCAGCGCGAAGCGATTGTCGTGATTGCCGGGGATCGCACGGGTGCGCGCCAGCCAGTCTCCCAGCAGATTGCAAAGCACATCGTACGTGGGGGCCAGCTCGTCTTGCGCGAGATCGCCACTGATAATCAGCCGCGCCGCATCGGGCACCTTCTGCCGCACGTGACGCACAACCTGCGACACGGCCTCGTAAACGGGAACGCCGCGCAGGCGCTCCTGGGGATTCGCCAACAGATGCAGATCGGTGATCTGCACGATGCGTGTGGTCACCAGCCGCATCTCCCTATGGGCTCAGGTGCGAGGGGGCTTCGCGCCGGCTGACGCCGTACGCGAAGACGATCAACTTCTCAACGCGTCGTCAGACGAAAGGAACGAACGTCGGCCCGCGTGTTGGTATCCCCGGACACAGGCAGCAGGCGCTCGATACCGTCTGATTGCGACTCTATCGGTCCGCAGTAGCCGCGGCTGGTGTAGCGCGGCGGCGTGCCCTCACCGTGCACGAGCCAGATGTTGCGAAAGCGGACCGGATTGCCGTGGTCTTGGAGCAGAATCGGTCGGGCTTCTGGTCCCTCCGGGCGACCGGCGCCGGTCTTGTCGGGAATCTCCCGGTTGTTGTGAATCACCACGCCGTTGTGCACGACGGTGATGCGGGCGTTCTCCTTCTTCTCGCCCGCCTCATCGAACCGCGCGGCGCGGAACCAAATGTCGTACGACTGCCACTGTAACGGCGGAAGACACATGTTCACGTCGGGCCGGACCGTTTTGTAGAGACCGCCGCACTCGTTATGAACGCCTTCCAAACCGAACGAGTCGAGAATCTGGACTTCGTAGCGCTGTTGAATGTAGACGCCGCTGTTCGCGCGCGCCTGACCCTCAGCGGCCGGCATGTAAGGGAGCCGAAATTCGAGATGCAACCGAAAGTCGTACACTTCGCTCCGCGTGCGCGTGCCTTCCATCAGCCAACCTTCGGGGCTGATGCGGGCATCTACGAAACCGGGGGCCGAGTTGCCATCGAAGAGGATCTCGGCTCCCGGGGGCGGTGCGAGGCCCAGGTTCGGACTCGAGCGCCGCACGGGATGAATGATGCCGCGCAGCACACCACCGCCATCGTTGAGCCAAAGTCGGCCGTTGACGATGGCCAGTTGACGTTCACTGCCTTCGAGCGTGGCCGCCGCTCCGTGCACCATGCCGGACGCGTGCAGCTTGGTTGAGCCCGTCCATCCCGCGCCGGGCAAACCACCGCGGTACTCGACGGCCCGCAGCGTCTTGTCGGGTCCGGCGATGACTTGCAGGCCGATTGGCACGCGGCGAAATCCGCCCGAGAGCAAACCGGTGTACTCGCCCTGGTAGTCGTACTCCGGCCCCGTCTCGGAGACGTGCAGCGCAGCGTTCGGCGATTCGTCCGGACGTGCCGCGCGCATCGACGCGCTGTGCGCCAAAATAGCTAGAAGAGTCACAAGCGCCGAAAGGATTTCGATCGCGCGAAGTCGCATGGCGTATTTGATGGGCGAAGGGAAGGCGTGTGCGAGGGCTGGCAGAATGGCGCCGTTTGTGTGCCGTAGCAGTCTGATTGCGGTTACCGTGAGCGTCAAGAAAGACACCCCTCGCGGCCTTGCGTTCGCAAGGCTCGGGCCTCGGCGTGAGCGGCGACGATTCGCCGCTGGATTTCGGCCACCAGATCGCGATCGCTGTAGCGCTTGATCTCCTCGGGCATGACGGGATGGCCGACCACGACGGCCAACGGTGACAAACGCGGCAACAGTGCCGTGCGAGGGAAAGCGTCGAACGGACCGTCGAGCCCTACCGGCAGCAGCGGCACGCCGGCGCGACGCGCGACTGACGTGAAGCCCGGCATGAGCTGGCCCACCTCGCCATCGGGAGTGCGTGTGCCCTCGGGAAAGGCGAGCACCATCTCGCCCCGCTTCAGACGACGCAGCGTCTCCTTCAATCCGGAGAGCCCCAGACCCTCGCGATCGATGGGGATGGCGTCGAGGCTCTGAATGAGCCAACGAAACGGGGCGAAACGGAACAGCGTGTCGCGGGCCAGGTAGTTGAGCCGGCGGTCGATGGTCAGCCCCACGACGAGCGGATCGAGGTAGCTCTGATGATTGGAGAGCACCAACACACCGCCGGAACTCGGCACGCGATCGCGGCCTGCCGCACGATAGCGATACAACGTCACCGCCAGCAGCCGACAGCTGACGTGCAGGAATTGGTACCAAACGCGTTTGGGCCAGGAGCGCGAACTCATAACTGACTTCGGAAGATTACGTCGGGCCGTGAATCGTCAGGCTTCGATTATGCGCTCGCCATCCGTGCCCGGGCCAGCGACTCCAGCCGTTCGACAACTTCTTCGGGGGTGAGCCCATCGGTCCACACCACCACGGCATCGTCGGGTTCGACGAGCGGTCCGACGTCGCGCGAGCTGTCTCGCAGATCGCGGCGATTCTGCTCGGCGAACACCTCCGCGAACGTGGCTGTCTGCCCGCGCGACTCGAGATCGGCCACGCGACGCCGGGCGCGCTCTTCTGGCGTTGCGGTGAGAAAGATCTTGCACCGGGCATCGGGAAAGACGACCGAACCCTGGTCGCGGCCCTCGCTGACGATGTTCTTTCCGGCTGCAGCCCTCCGCTGCAACTCCACCAGATGCGTGCGGACGGCCGCATTGTCGGCAGCGTGGTAAATGTTGGCCGTGACTCGCGGCGTGCGAATCTCTTGGCTCACGTCGCGGCCATTGAGCAGCACGCGGTCGCCGGCGAGTTCGATGGTCAGCGATCGCGCGAGCGCCGCCAATCCCGATGCGTCGTCCCAGTTGTGACCCGCTTCGAGGGCAGCCAAAGCCACTGCGCGATACATGGCGCCGGTGTCGAGAAACTCGAAGGCCAATCGCTCGGCCAGTGCCCGGGCGACGCTGCTCTTACCCGCCCCGGCAGGACCATCGATCGTGACGATCATGCCTGGGCCTCCGCAGACTGCAAGCCGCTGGAAGCCGCAAAATGTGCTTCAACTTCGACCCACTCGTGGGCAGTAAAGTCAATCTTGATGGCCTCGTCGGCGTGGCGTAGATCGGCAAGCGTTCGGCCGCTGAAATCCACCTGCCGCGCGCGAGCGATCGGCTGGCAGCACCGCAGCTTCGTCTGCGTATACCGCCCATCGGTCTCCGCCAAGCGCGTGCGAAATCCGGTAACCCGACCCGACTCGACCAACGGTTCCCAGTAGGTGGCAATGACGTTCGGCGCCCCAAGGTGGAACAACCAGCCGCTCGGAGCAGCGGGTCGCGGGATGTCGGGCACGGTACGCAGCGGCGACATCCAGTCGAATGCCGCGGCGGCAGCGTGCGCTCTGCCGACGGCGATGCCGACGCGAAACTCTCGGGCAGTTTCGCCATCGACGATCAGCAGCGAATCGAGCATCCGCATGTCGACGCGGCGGTGGTAGGGCAAACCGCCAGCGAGAATCGCCACGCGGCGCGGATCGCTGTGAACTTCGACGAAATACGGCGCCTCGATCCGCCGCGCGGAAGTATGTCGCCGCGACCAGCCGACGCTGCGGTGCAAGTCGGCCGCGGGGTCGGACCAGGCAAAACGGAGGGCGTAATAGTTTTCCCAGGGATCGCCCGTCGGTAGTTTCTCGGGCGACAGCGTGCATTCGATCTCAATCGTGCGACTTGTCTGCGGCAAGCGTACGGTCTGCGAAAACGCGCAGAGCGTTTGGCCGCTGGCGTCGACCAGTCGTCCCTGAGATGCAAACTGGCCGGCGAGCGAGTCTTCGTCACGCAACTGGGTCGAGTCGGCAATCATGGTGGAGTAGACGGCCGTCTCGTCGGAGTTGCGCCAGGCCCCTCGGGCAACCCGCCCGTTTGCTTGCTCGCGCAGCGCGATCTGTTGAGAGAGCAAATTGCCGCGATGCCGCTTGTCGTGAACGCCGCGAATGCCGCCTGTCTCGGCATCGAAGCTGACGAGCAGATGTTCGTTTTCCAGCGTCGCGAATTCCGTGCGGCGCGCACGTCGCCGTTTTGCGACGACAGGGGGCGCGGGGCTGTCGGCCCAGGCGAAGCCCAGCGGCGGGACTTCAACCAGGGTGAGGTTTCTGCTTCCGTTCGCGCTGGCTTGCCCTGGGAGTTGCACCACTTCCTGGCGCTCGCGCAGCGAGGGGTTCAAGACGAGGCAGCCGCGATGCGCTGCGTCGCGCGAACCAGCGAGCGCCTCCACGCAGCGCATAGTCGCGGTGGCCGAATCGTGCCAGGAATCGTTCGTGCCGGGGACGTTTCCGCTGGCCGCTGCCGTCATGGCGCGCAGCGCCTCGCGCGCGGTTTGGCCGACGCGCGCTTGATGGGCTGCCGCGATGCGGGAAATGGCATTCTCGCGCCCGGCCTCAGTGTCCTGGCGAAGGTAGGGTGCCCGATAGCGATCCGCATCGAAGCGCGACAGGTAGCCGGGGGCATCGGTCGAGCGGAAGTAGTCGTCGACTGTGGCAAAGCGACCCAGCGCGCCGCCATGTGCTGCGATGCGGCGGAAGTCGGCGTACCAGCTCGATGCGTGACCAGGCCAGTGGGCCATCACCAACGTGGCGACCTGATCCATATCCATCGTCGAACCGAGCGGCTCGGGCAGGTTGAGGAACGTCCCGGGCTGGCTGGCATCGAGTGGGACACGCGCTACGGCGGGTATCGTGCTGCCGTCGAGCCCCTCCCACTGCACCTTGCCCTGTTCGTCTTTGGCGAACTGTCCGTCGTCGAGCGTGAAGTGCAGCGCGCCATCGAACCCAAACCGCGAGAGCAGTTGCGGCATCCACGGCGCGAGCCCGTAACGGCGGCGGCCGTAAACTGTGGGCCGTGCGCCGAGCAGACGTTCGTAGACTTGCATCCCGCGTTCGAGTTGGGCGAGCTCGTCTTCCGGCGAGAGCAGCGCCGTTTCGACTTCATCGTACGCGCCGCCGACAACGCAGGCCCGGCCGGCTTGAATCGATTCGCGCAGCCGCGCGAGCGACTCCGGATCGCGCTCGGACCACTCTTCGAGCGTGCGACCCGAGAGCAAGAGATTGATCGGTTGTTCGCTGCACAGCTCGCAGGCCAGCTCAGCGCCCAGAGTGCTCGGCGCGACGAGCGTGAGATCGATCAGATAGGTATCGACGGGGTAGAACCGCTCTCGGGCTTCAAAGATCGTGTCGAACGCCGCACTCAAGTGTTCGCGGGCTTCGTCGGCCTGGCCGCTGGCGGTCGCTCGCGCGGCGGCGAGTGTCTGTCGATGCAGGGCAACTTCATCGATGCTCGACGTATAGCGCATGCGGCGCGAGAGCAACTCGACAAGGAGGTAGCCGTACCCCAAGGCGTGAAACTCGGCCACCAACTCCGGCTCGCAGGCTGCCAACTCGTCGCTAAATCCGGCCACCGCCGCTTCGAAAATTTGCGCGGGCCGCGTCATGCGCCGTACGACACACGCCCCTTCGTCGCTCGTCCGGGCCGCCCAGCCACCAAGCAGTAGTGGGTCGCTGACAGCGGGGATCACCAACAGCTTGCCAGCAACGCCCGATGGTGGATCATCGGCGCGGTACCAAGTGGGAACTCGGTCGGCCGCAGCAATCAGAGCCGGATGCCAGAGTGCGGTCCAGGCGGCCAGCAGTCCTTCGGCCTGTTCCCTGACATAGTGCAGCGGGAAATCTTCCAGGCTGTGGCAGGGCAGCAGGACGGCAAGCTCGGTGGGCTTCATGCGGAGAATCGATGGCGGTCGTCCGCCAGATCGCGAAGTGGCCGGTTGACTGCAGGCTTAGACTACGGCTCGCCGCGGCGAGCGTCGAGGTGCAACGCGGCACCGACTACGCAAGTCCTACGATCGGCCGCGCCCCTATCGGCGCAGCGCCGCAGACGTGGCCAGACGACCCTTTTGGGCAGCCGGTTGGCAGGCCGCGTAGTCATGGTTTAGACTCGTTATCTCGTTACGCTGCTTCGATTTTAGTTGATGCTCGGGGCCGCAGGCGATAGGATGAATTTGAGAGGCTGTCGCTCGGCTGGCGCTCACCTCCAAGGGGCTGATTCTCCCCAGCGCCGGACGCCTTGCGCACGTCAGCGGCCACGGAACAGAGAGAGAATCTAGCATGGCCAAGTTCAGCGCCGTGTGGGGTATCGATGTCGGCCAATGCGCCGTCAAAGCGCTGCGCTGTCGCGAGGGCGACGAGCCCGGCAAGCTGATTGCCGATGCCTTCGACTACATCGAATATCCCAAAATCCTGAGTCAGCCCGAGGCCGACCCCGAGGCGCTGGTCCGCGAGGCGCTCGAACAATTTCTTTCGCGCAACAGCGTGCGCGGCGACGGCGTGGCCATCTCGGTTCCCGGGCAGAGCGGCCTGGCGCGGTTCATCAAGTTGCCGCCGGTCGAGTCGAAAAAGATCCCCGACATCGTCAAGTACGAAGCGCGGCAGCAGATCCCCTTCGCGCTGGAAGATGTCGTCTGGGACTACCAGCAAATGGCCGGCGGCAGCGTCGAAGAAGGCTTCGCGCTGGAAACCGAAGTCGGCCTGTTCGCCATGAAGCGTGATCAGGTGGCACGCGCTCTAGAGCCGTTTGAAGAGGCCGGCATCGAAGTCGACTTCGTCCAGCTCACTCCGCTGGCCCTGTACAACTACTGCGCGTTCGACCAGATCGAAGGCGACCTGAACCCCGAGGAGTACGATCCGGACAGCCCGCCGGAATCGACGGTGCTCGTCTCGCTGGGTACCGACACGACGGATTTAGTGGTCACCAACGGCTATCGCGTCTGGCAGCGGAGCATCCCGCTGGGCGGGAACCACTTCACCCGCGCGCTGACCAAAGAACTCAAACTCACGTTCGCCAAGGCCGAACACTTGAAGCGTAACGCGGCGGCGGCCGAGGATCCCAAACGGGTCTTTCAAGCCATGCGGCCGGTGTTCAACGATCTGTTGGCCGAAGTGCAGCGGTCGATGGGCTACTTCACCAACATAGACCGCAACGCCAAGCTCGGCCGGATCATCGGCCTGGGCAATGCCATGAAGCTGCCGGGGTTGCAGCGCTATCTGAGTCAGAATCTCGGCAAGACGGTCGTCAAACTCGACAGCTTTCGTACGTTGGCTGGCCCGGGCGTGGTCGACTCGCCCGCCTTCAAGGCCAACGTGCTGTGCTTCGCGAGTTGCTACGGGCTGGCCATCCAAGGCTTGCGGCAGGCGAAGATCGAAACCAATCTGCTGCCGCGCGAGATCATGCAAGATCGCATGATTCGCAGCAAGCAGCCGTGGGCCGTCGGCGCGCTGTCGGTGCTGTTGTTGGGTTTCTTGATCAGCAGCCTCGGCTACTGGCGCGCCTGGAACTCGGCCGACGTGGAAGACTTCAGCACCCAAATCAGCGGCGCGCAGCGCGTCTCGAGTCGCTCCGGCGAGTTGGTCCAACAACACGAGAGTGCAAACTCGGCGATGGGCAACACGCGGAAGTTGATGGACGATCTGCTGGGAATCGGCGGTGATCGTACCGAGTGGCTCCAACTCTGGAAGGCGATGAACCTCGCCTTGCCGCGCGATCCTGAAGGGGAGCGACCCGACGCGATCAACCAGCGCAGCACGCTGTACATCGATCGGATCGAGTCTGAGTACATCTCGAATCTCAGCAATTGGTGGAACGCAGACTACCGCGGCATGAAGATCTCGGCGCACTTTGCGGCCCAGAAGCTCCCGCCACCGGGCCCCGCAGAACCGCCGGCGGAAGGCGAAGACGCCGCCGCCGCCGACAACGGGAACGCCGCCTTGGGCAATCCGCAAGCCGGCGGGATGCAACCGCAGGGGCCAGGCCTGGGCCCCGGCGGTCAGGGCCCCAAGCCGCCTCAAGGTGCCGGCTGGGTGTTTCGCTTGGTGGGTTATCACTTCCACAACAACGACGCAGCACCGCTGGACAGCACCAAGCTCTATGTGATCAAGACTCTGGTGACGAACCTCTACCAGCCGACGTTGACCGACCAGGGTGGCACGGCGCATCCGGTGGGCGACTTGGGCATCATCTACCCCGTCGCACTGGAGCGCGGCTACGATCGAGAATTTCGCCTGGGCGGCGATGGCAACGATGGCGACGCCCAGCGGCTACCCGCGCTGCCGCGCTACCGCTTTGAGGTCCAGTTCGGCTGGCAACCGCAAGACGACGACGCGGACAACAACCTACCCGGCGGCGGTCAGGTGGCCGCTGTGCCGTAAAGACCCCGCAGGCCATTAGGAATTCCGGCAATGGACCAGTTGAAGCCCTATCTCGCCGCGCTCGGCAAGCATCACTTCTGGGTGGTGTGCGCGGTCGTGCTCATCCTTGGGGTTGTCGGCTGGAGAATGGGTACAAGCGCGCTGGAAGGCGAATACACGGCCGGCAAAGGCAAAATTCAGCAGGCCGAAAACATGGCCAACAGCGTGCGGAACTACAACCCGCACCCGAATCAGCCCGTGCTCGACGCACTAAACACCGAACACGACCAGGTCAAGGCGGTCACGTTGCAATTGTGGCAACAGCTCTACGAACGCCAAAGCGCCGTCACAACCTGGCCGAGCGATGTTTTGCCCAGCGCTTTCAATATCGAACTGGTGAAGGGGCTTCAGCCGGGGCAACAGATTCAGCCGGCCGATGAATTGGAACCCAGACAGCTTGGGTTTTATAGGGACTACGGCTACCAGATTCCCGCCACCTGGGGTGAGAAGTACGACTTGATGCGCAAGGTCCGCCGCGCCACCGGGCCCGACGATGGGGAGGAGGCCCTGGATGCTGACGACGAAGAATTCGACATCGCCGGCGTCGTGCTGTGGGAAGACTACGAGACCTTCGCCGACAGCTATCGTTGGGATCTACCGCCTCGTACCGATCAGATTCTGGTCGCCCAGGAAGACTTCTGGGTGTACGAAGCGCTGCTGAGCATCATTCACGAGGCCAACGAGGGTGCGACCGAGCACTACGAGGCCAACATTCGCCAGATCGTCGCGCTCGACATCGCCCAGGCGGCGTTGCACGCGCCGGCGATCAGCATCGAAACGGCCCAGCCTCCCAACACGGGCGTGCAGCGAAACCAGGGCAAGCAGAAACTCGAAGCTCCGCCCACTACCGATGCGCCACAGCAGCAGTTGCTCCGCAACCGCTACGTCAAGTTTTCTTCCAGCGACAATCCGCCGTTCGGCACACCGCAACAATCACCCCAGCCCGGTGCCACGCACAACCTGATGCCCGTGCGGATGCTGTTGTACATGGACCAACGGGCGATCCCGAAACTGCTGGCCGCCTGCGTCAACAGCCCGCTGCTCGTCGAGCCCACCCAGGTCATCTACTACGACGACGAAGAAGAGCGCGATGGTGGTGGCGGTAACCAGCAGAATAACAACAACAGGGGCGGCGATTGGCAGTTCGAGCCGGGTCCGTACGCCTGTTACGTCGACTTGCGGGGCGTGATGCTGATCATCAACCCACCCGATACTGAGCGGCTTGCGCCGGCCGAAGCACCCGGCGCCGTACCGGTCGCCGCAGCGGCACCCTGAACTAATGCGCCGCCCTAGCGGAAGAGGCCCATCATGAAAGGCAAGCTGAATCTCGACGTCGAGAAGATCAAGACTTTCTTCGTCGACCACACCGAGAAGCTCGTGTTCGGCCTGCTGACACTGGCGTTCGTGTACTTCGCCTACGGCGGCCTGACGTACGAGACGCTCGACACGCGCCCGGAAGACCTGGCCGCCGCGATCACTCAGGCCCAGCAGCACATCGACAACAGTCGGCCCACCGACGACGGCACCTCCGGCGAGAACCCACTGCCAAGCGAAGGCGCACAGATCGCCAAGGTCGACCCAGGGCCGTTCCTCACGTCGCGACTGTGGCGCCCTAATCTCAGCGCACTGGGCTCCAAGCGCGGCGTGCCGGTCGTTCTGCCGCCCGACAACCTGCAAGTCTCCAGCGGTTACGGTGCTCTCTCGACGCGTCAGCGCGGCGGCCAACGTAACGATGGCGTCAACGAAGGTGGCGCTGCCGAGCCTGTGGAGACCAGTGACTACCGCGGCGAGATGTGGACGTTGGTCACCGGCGCCGTGCCGCTGGCGCGGCAGATCGACGAGTATCGCGACAAGTTCGCGCTGGCCGAGTTCAAGCAGTCAGGCACGGCCGACGAGAAACCCGAGTACATCTACTGGACCGTGGGACGACAGCAGGTGGGCATCGACGGCCAACCGGCCGGCGAATGGGAGACGTTGCACACCGGCCGGGCGAAGGCGGAAGCGGAAAAGTGGGGACAAGCCCAAGGCCGCCCGCAGGAAGTCGTGCTGGGTGAGTGCATCAAACCCGAGTTAGCGTTCGATCTCCCACCCATCTTGGGACACGAATGGGGCGACGAAATCGGCCATCCCGATCTCCCGCGCGAGAAGCGAGCCGGCGAGGAACCCGAGCCGGAAGCGGTGGTTGAAGAGCCAACGGGCGACGAACCACTCGACGACTTACCAACCGGCTCGGGCCAGCAGCCGCGCCGCGAGCCGCGCAACGCCGAACCGGCACAGAAGGATATCGACAAACTGCTGTTCCGCTTCTTCGATTTCGACGTCGCGCCGGGCGCGCGCTATCGTTATCGCGTGAAGGTCTGGGTCAGCAATCCGAATTATGAAGTCGAAGGTCGCCATCTGGCGCGGAGCGAGATGGAGGTCGATGGCAAGACGGTCTCGGTCAGCCAAACGAAATGGCTGATTTCGAACTGGAGTCGGCCCAGTCCTCCGGTCGCCGTCCCGTTCCCGGGCCGCATTCTGGCAGGCACCGTCGTCGAACCCCGCGGCATCGACGAGCAAGGCATGGAGGCACCGATCGTCTACTTCGACCTGGATAGCGGCATCGAGCCCATGGCCGTGGAGCTCGTCTACCGCGGCCAGATGGTCAATCGCGAGGTGGAAGACGTGCCGATCCCCAAACCGGGGGAACGACTGCAAGTACTCGAGCAACGCGATTTCGAGTTCCGCACCGATAGCGTCGTCATTGACATCGGGGAGGGTGCCGGCGGACCGTCAGATGGCCGCGCCGTGATCATGACGCCCGATCTGCAACTGATCGTGGTCGAGCACGACGCCGAGGCGGCTGCAGTGCAGGACGCTGTCACCGAGCTCAATGCGGAAGAGTCCCAGCCAACTTTCCGCGGCCGCGACGACGACTCGGATAACCCCTTCGACATCCGCAACTGAATCACGCCGGTAGCAGTGGTTTGCCTGCGCGGCGGGCAGCCGCAGGGCGGTTGCTATCAACGCGCAGCGGCTCGTTGGCACGCGGCGCGACGCTGCAGGTGATTCGGCTTCTGCTCGCCCCTCATCTGTGGGCGCTGACGACAGATAGGTCGCGGCGTCCGGGCATCGATTCAGCGAATTGCCCTTGACCCTCCTGCGCGCCGCCGGTAATTACACGCCCTCTCTTCTGCCTGATTTCCATTGAACACATCCAAGTACCCGTCGCAGGGATGACTGTCCGGCCGCGCAGGCGCGGAGCCACCGGGCCGTCGATCGTCGACCAATGCGACTCTGGGGCCGAGCGGGAAGGCTCCTGAGCAGTCGTGTTGACCGCGAATTGAGACGATCCCACCGACGGACGTTGCGAGTCTCAGGAGGAGATCGCGTTGAAGATCATGGGCCGAACCATCGCCGCCTGGTTGCTGCTGACCGGCTGCGCGACGACGGTGTGCTACGCCGGTGGTCCTGCCGGTGCCGTCGCCATGACGACGATCATGGCGCGCGTCGCGCAAGCCGATGAACAACCGCTGAATCCAAAAGGCGAAGCCTCGGCGCTGTTGAAGCAGGCCCGCGAGGCGATGGACGAAGGTCGGCTGGAAACGGCCGAGTCGTTCATCACCCAGGCCGAAGCCCTCGACGTTTCGTTCGGTCTGCTGCATTTCGGCGATACGCCGAAGAAGGCGCGCCGCCAACTCGCAAAGCTGCAAAAGGCGGCCAACAAGCAGGCGCAGCGCCCCAGCGCGCAGTTCGATCCCAACGGGCAGCAACAGTCTCCGACGACTGGTTCGGCGCCGATGAGTGAGACGCCCGGCGACGCGCTACCCAGCGAGTCGCTGTACGACGCGCGGAGCGTAGCCGAGCGTCACCTCAAAGCCGGTCGGCGTGCGCTCGAAACGGGCAACCTGCCGGCGGCCGAGCATCACTACCGCAAGGCGCTCGAGCAGGGTGCCACGTTTGCGCCCGAAGAAGATTCGCCCCAGAAGCTGGGCGGCGACATCGAGCGTGCCGGAGGCAGTTTGAACGCGGCCGCACCGACGCAACCTTTCACGCGCATGGGTCCCCCGCCCGCGGACGAAGGCCATCCGCTCGGCCCGGCTGCCGAGCAAAACGGCGGCCGCCTGATGCCGGCCATGAATCTCGATGGCGGCAGTTCGCCCTTCGGAGTGCCGCAGACCACTCCGCCCACCGACGCCGAAATCGCAATGCCGCTTCCCAGCGCCAGCGGCAGCGGTTCGGCGTCGCCCCTGCGCAGTGCGCGCGAGCAAAGCGATCTGCTGCTGCTCGGCGCGCGCCGCGCGGTGGCCGTCGGCGATACGCCCCGCGCGCGACAGTTGGTCGATCAGGCCGCGTCGCTGGGCGTCGAGTATGCCTTCCAGGAAGATCAGCCGGCCAAAGTTCGTGAGACGATCGAGAAGTTCGAGATCTTTCAACAACAAGTTGAGCGGGGCGTCGAGCCCATTGCCGCCCGCCGCCAGCACGCGCAGTTGTTGTTGGAGCAGGGTGAGTGGCTCTTGAAGTGGAACGACTTTGACACGGCCGAGCGTGTGGCCGTCGATGCGCAGCGCCTGGGTGTCGACTTCGGCGTGTTCGAAGCCAGTCCCCAACAATTGATCGAACGGATCGAGACGGCCCGCCGGCAAACGGCAACCGCCGGTGGTGCGCAGCCGTCGCCTGTTCAAGGGGCGCAACTCCAGCAGCCGCCTGTCCAACAAGCAGCGCTGCAACAGATGCCCGCTGCAGACGCAGTGGAACCCGCCGCCAGCGCGGCGCCCATCGCCACGGCTCCCGCCGATGCGGCCACCATCGAGGCTCGCAAGCGGCAGGGGCTGCAACTGGTGGCTCAAGCTCGGGCTGCACTGTCCGAGGGCAATCTCCCCTTTGCCGAATCGCTGGCTCGACAGGCCGAAGCGCTGAACGTGCCCGATACAGCGTACGCCCCCGGCGAGGACCGCCCGGCATTGGTGCTGTTCGACATCGATCGCAATCGCTGGTCGGAGGACGCGCCGGGAACGCTGCTCGGTGGGCCGCCGCGCGCCGCGCAAGCGCCCACGCCGCAAGCTCAGCGGGCCGTCTACGAACCGGCACGAGATCCGACGCGCACGATGCAGGTGCAGGCTGAAGAACCGGCCCCCCCACAGTTTCCAGAAGGGCTGCAACTCGCTCCGACCGATCCCAACGCCGCCCAAGTGCCGGCCGTACCCGAAAATCTGCCGTCGCCCGGCGTCGATCAATCGCCCACACGGCCTTCCGAGAACCCGCTGCAAATCATCACCTGGGGCGAGCAGGCGCTGGAAGCCGGCAACTTGGCGCTGGCGCGGACTTACTTCCAGGAGGCCAGTCGCTATCGCGATCAACTGGATGCCGACGCGCAAGCGAGGCTCGATCAGAGCCTCCAGCGCGTGACGCCGGTGCCAGGTGCCGAACCTTCGGCCGTGCGGCCCGGCGATTTGTTGCCCGATGCCACCGAGCAACAACGCTTGATTGCCAATCAGCTTTCCGTCGAGTTGGCCCGCCGCGAAGCCGCCGCGCGGCAGCAGCGCGATCAGGATCCTCAGCAGGCGATTGCGACTCTCGAAGAGGCCCGGGCGATGGTCGAAGCGGCAGGACTCGACAGCCGCTCGCGCGAGATTCTGCTGCGTCGCGTCGACCGCACGATCGACGAGACCCGGCGCTACATCGAACAGATGCAGCCGCGCATCGAGCTCAACCAGCGCAATCAGGCCATCGAAGACGCCGTGCAGCGCGAGAAGCTCGTGCAGCTCGAAACGCAAGAGAAGCTCGCGCAGATCGTAGACGACTTCAACACGATGATGCGCGAAGAGCGCTTCGCCGAAGCCGAGCTGCTGGCCCGCCGGGCCGAAGAGATCGCGCCCGAGGAGATGGTCGTCCAGCAACTCAAAGAAACCTCGCGGATCGCGCGCAACCTGTCGAATCAACTCGCGATCCGCGACGCCTCGGCAGAAGGTTTCGTTGCGTCGATGGACGACGTGCAGCGTTCCGCCATTCCGCCGACGGCCGATTTCTCATTTGGTCCCACGCCGGAATGGATCGATCTCACGGCGCGGCGCGCGAGCCAGGGTCCGCTCGACGGCCCGCGTCGCAGCCCGAAAGAGATCGAGATCGAACAACGGCTGCGAACGCCGGTGTCCGTCAGTTTCCGCGACGCTCCCTTGAGCGAAGTGCTTGGGACGCTGGCGCAACTGGCGCAGGTGAACATCTTCCTGGATGAACTGGGCATCGGCGAGGCGGGCATCACTACCGACGACCCCGTCACGATCGAGCTGAGCCAGGAAGTGCAACTGCGCAGTGCGCTCGACCTCGTGCTCGCGCCGCGAGGGCTGGCGCACGTCATCAAGGACGAAGTGCTCTACATCACCAGCGAACACCTCCGCGACGGGCACGTCTACCCGGTGACGTACAACGTCGCCGATTTGGTGATGCCGATTCCGAACTTCATTCCGCACGGCGACATCGGCATGGCCGGCGCGCTGCGCGACGCGTACGGCAACGTGGGCTACGGCACGCGGCCCGGACTGGGCTCGACGCAGCCGCTGGCCGTAGTGGCCGGTCACGAAGGCGGCGCCACCAACGCGCAGATCGATCCGAACGTACTGGCCCAGTTCACCGGCGGCGGTGGAGGTGGTGGCGGGGCCAACTCGGGCGTGGCGCAGTCGTTGGGATTCGGACCCGGCGGCATGGGTGGCGGTGCGCAGGCCGATTTCGATGAGCTGATCGAACTGATCACCACCACGGTGGCTCCGACTTCCTGGGATGAAGTGGGCGGCCCGGGTTCGATTCGCGAGTTCCAAACCAACCTCAGCCTGGTGGTGAGCCAGACGTTCGAGGTGCACGAACAGATCGTCGATCTGCTGGAGCAGTTGCGTCGCCTGCAGGACTTGCAGGTCACCATTGAGGTGAGGTTCATCACGCTCAACGACAACTTCTTCGAGCGGATCGGCGTGGACTTCGACTTCGACGTCGACGACGACATCGACCGGCCCTTCCAGGTCTTCGGCAAGCCGACCGCCGGGCAGAAGGACGCCTCGCAAGTCGGCGTCGACCGCGACATCCGCGACCGCGACCATGGTCCCAGCGTGACGGTCGGTCAGTCCGCGCCGGGCGTGTTCTCCACGGACCTCGACATTCCGTTCCGACAGGACAGCTTCACGCTGGCCGTGCCGCAGTTCGGCGGCTTCGATGCTTCTGCCGGAGCCAGCATCGGTTTCGCGATTCTCAGCGACTTGGAGGCATTCTTCTTCATCAACGCCGCGCAAGGCGACTCGCGAACCAACGTCTTGCAGGCGCCGAAGGTCACGCTCTTCAACGGTCAGGCGGCCAGCGTGGCCGACGTTTCGCAGAGCCCGTTCGTGATCAGCGTGATTCCGGTGGTGGCCGACTTCGCCGCCGCGCAGCAGCCGGTGATCGTCGTGCTCTCCGAGGGGACGTTCCTCACCGTGCAGGCCGTGGTGTCGAGCGACAGACGTTTCATCCGGTTGACCGTCGTGCCGTTTTTCAGTCAGATTCGCGATGTGGATACGTTCACGTTCACCGGCTCGACCACCACCACCGAAGACAGCAGCTCGGAAGGTCCGGACGACGACACCACCGGTCGCGCTTCGTCGATGACCACAGTGACCGAAGGTACGACGGTGCAGTTGCCGACGTTCGCCTTCGTCTCGGTAACAACAACAGTGAGTGTGCCCGACGGCGGCACCGTGTTACTCGGCGGCATCAAGCGGCTCAGCGAGGGCCGCAACGAGGCCGGCGTGCCCTTCTTGAACAAGCTGCCTTACGTGAACCGCCTGTTCAAGAACGTCGGTATCGGTCGCGAAACACAGAGTCTGATGATGATGGTCACACCACGCATCATCATCCAAGAGGAGGAGGAAGCCCTCATCCTCAACAATCCGTAGCGCGGCCCGGGCATCCCCGCCCGGGAATCCGCCGTGGGCGTCGCATCTGCCCCCAAAGGCCGCCGTGGTTCGCTCCCAACCACGGCGGCTGTTTTTTTGTCGATGGCCCCGCTGCCTTAGATGAGCGATCTTCAGACCCACGTTCCAGCGCTGAGAATATAGTCAGCGATCTTGACGCCCGTCTTGTTTGGAGAAGCCAAGAGTAGATAGTAGAGGTCGTTGCCACGCGTATTGGTGATCAAAGCGGCTTTCGAAGCATATCCAAATTCGTTCTTTAGCCGGTTGCGGTACCACTTGACCAGGCGCTGACCCGATTTCTTGATCTTCGTGTCTTGCTCCTCGCCAAACAGCGTTTTCTCTTTACGGTAAACGACGTCGTACCACTCTGGAGAGCCGAAGTATTTGTCCAACATCGCTCGGCGCTGCTGCGTGATCTTGGTCGTATCGCGCGGGAGAAGCCGCTGAATTGCCATGCCGTCGGGAAAGTTAAGAAAAACTTCAATCCCTTTGGTGTGGGCAAGCGCGATCAAAGTGTCCCAGGGAACCTGCATCCCGAACGGATCAAGGAAGGCAAGAGCACGGCGCGCGCGCCAGTCAATTGTGGGAATGACGCGCCTCAAGTATTCATTGCAATCTTCTTGCCGTATGGCAATGCTCCGCCTCGATCCGTATTCAGTCCGAAGCTGCTCCAGTTCACGAACACGAGACGGCGATCGTTCGATGAACACGTATTGCGTAAAGGGCGGTTCGACATCCAGAGCGACGCGAGGCGAACCTGATAGGTACTCTCGTTGTTCATCATCAGACTGAGCGACGCTAGCTACATCGGGCAACAACCAGTCTAGAGTTTGCCTGCGTGCTTGCGTTCCGGACCTGAATTCGTGTTCACCTGGCCCGGCGAAGGCGTCGAAGTAGTAGTAGCCCTCGCACCAATCCTGTTTGTTCATGATGGTCGTATACGCGCGGAGGTACTTCCCCAGGCGTTCAAGCTTGTCCTTTGCCCAGGGTCCCACCTCGCTTTTCGCCATCACTCACCCCGCCTCACACAGATTGCAGCGTTTCGCTCAATGTTGAAGCAGGCGCACCAGTGTTGAAGAGCGCTACGAGTTGCTTGCGCTCCGCCGCAAGCGGGATGCGGTTTCGTTGGAGGCGCGGGAATTCATCGTACGTCCGACCATCCAGTTTTCGGCCATTCCTTGATTTCCGCACGCCGCCCCATTGCTTAAAAAAGAATGGAACGCCGAAGGCGCGGCATTGTCCTCGGATGTTTGTCACCCATTCCTTGAGCATCGGGCGCGCGCCTGCACCGCTCTCGCCACCGACGATGACCCAGTCAATGGCAGCAAGGTCAATCTCGCCGAGGTCTTCGAGGAGTGGTTCTATCGAAAGAAACGCCGTTGCTGGACTCGACTCGCGTAGATGATTGATGCGCGGAATGCCGTGACGTTTGTTTTCCACGCTAACACCCCACCAAATGTGCGGCAGCTTCGCCGCAAAACGCAGCTTGGTGCTCAACAATCTCCGCAGGCGCGCGGATCGCTTCGTCAGCACTTGATAGATGTGCCAATCCGTCGCCGCCATGATCTTCGCCACAGCGACGATATAGTCGTCCTGGACGCCGTCGTGAAACAGGTCGCTCATAGAATTGACAAAAACCATCCGCTGTTTCGACCAAGTCAACGGCTCAACAAGCTTGTCGGGAACCAAGCGTAGATCGAAGCCCTGTTCGTAAGGGTGGCCCGGCACGCCACGAAAGCGCTCGGCAAAAGTTGCCGCATAACACCGAGCACAACCTGGGCTAATCTTGGTGCAACCACGCACCGGATTCCAAGTTGCATCCGTCCATTCGATCGTTGATGTACTGCTCATGCCGCACGCCGTTCCTCCAAACTCACTCAGATTAGTGTACACATGAACATATGTCCAGCCTCGGAGCTTCCTGCGTCGTAACGCATGGTGTGTGCGGCTGGCTAGTCGAGTTCCTCGCGGTGTTGTTCGAAGAAAGCTAGCAGTGGGCGGCAGCGGTCGCCGCCGCCATGGCAATTAAGCAAGCGCGCAGCGTGTCCGTGCACGCTAGACCCCTCCGGCACATTTGACGCAGGGCCGGGAGGAAGAATTTGCCCTGCCGGGCTGCGAATCACGGCTCCTGAATGCAGTACAGATGCTGCTCGCCGCGCAAGAAAATTTGATTGCCGACCAAGGCTGGCGACGCATCAATCGGTTCGTCGAGGCGGTTGGTGGCCAGCTCTTCGTACTCGGGCGCATTCTTCATCACCAGGCAGGTGCCGTCGCGGCCGACGAAGTAGACGCGGTCGGCGGCTCCGACCGGCGAGGCGTAGAACTGGCGGATGTTTTGCAGCCGCTGGCGATCGATCAGGGGCTCGCCCGTCGCCGCGTCGAGGCACGAGACAATCGCGTTGTTACCGGCCGTGATGAAAATGCGGTCGCCGTATAACAGCGGCGAGGGGACGTACGGGGCCGCGCGATCGCGATGCCAGACGATCGACTCGCTGTCGGTCACGTCGCCGGACGAATCGAGCGGAATCGCGTAGATCGCGTTACCGCGCAAACCACTCATGCAATACACGATTCCCTCGCGGGCGACCGGACAGGGAATCGCGTTCGTCGTCTGCCCGCCGCACTCCCACAACAGCTCGCCGGTCTCAAGATCGTAGCTGCGGACGCGATTGGTGCCGTTGGTCACGACCTGTTTGCGTCCATCGTGCTCGACGACCAGCGGCGTCGACCAGTTGCTAGGCTCGTCGCGCTCTGCTTCCCACAGCGTCTCGCCCGTGCCGGCATCGAGCACGAAGATGTGCGACTGATCTTCCTGGTCCCACATCACGATCAAACGATCGTCGTGCAAAACGGGCGTGCTCGTCTCGCCGAAGCTGAACCGCGTGCGCATATCGCCCAGGTCGCGCTCCCAGAGGAGTTTGCCGTCGAGGTCGTAGCAGTAGGTGCCGTAGGAACCGAAGGAGGCGTAGAGTCGGTTGCCATCGGTACACGGCGAACCGGAGGCGTAGTTGTTGTCGCCATGATGTCCGGCGATCGGCATGGCCTGCCGCGCGACGTGCTGCCAAAGCAACGTGCCATCCGCGCGGTCGAGGCAGAGCACCACGAACTGATGTTCGTGCTCGGGCTGCACAATACGAAACGGACCGCGCTGGGCCGTTTGCGGCTCTGGGTCTTCTACCGGCTCGTCGCTTTCGTCTTCGCCGACTTCGATGGCCGTGAGAATGAAGATGCGGTCGCCCCAGATGATGGGCGTCGCGCTGCCGCGGCCGGGCAATTCGACTTTCCAGTGGATGTTCTGGTCCTGACTCCATTCGATCGGTGGATTAGCGTGCGGCGCGACGCCGTTGACCAACGGCCCACGCCAGTGTGGCCAGTTCTGCTGGTAGGCAGCATGGCGTAACTCATGGGCATCGTGCAGCTCGTCGGCCAGCAGCACAGTCGGAAACAACACACTGGCTATCAACCACAACACAAGACGGCTCATCGTTCACCTATCGCATGGAACTCTTGAGTACGGATCGCAACGCGGCGCTGGACGATCACCGTTGCATGTCGCCCGGCACCGGTGGTCGTATGGAGGATACAACACCGCAGCCAGCCGTATTGTACCGCTCCTGGAGGCCTGCTGGCGGTGTGAGCACTTACACGCGAGCCAGCATTTCATGGGGCTCCAATGTTCCGCCGTTGTGAGGGGTGACGCGAGCGTTGGCCCGATGCAACGGTTGTTCGCCGCGCGGAATTTGCTTGATGTCGGCGGCCAAACCGCCATCATGGAGCGCGCGGGGAGCCGTTGCACTCCTCGTGCTGTGAAGGCCGCAAACGATTCGATCTTTTCCAAGAGTTGGGAGCCCACTGATGACCGGAAGCCAGCGACATGCGCGCGTCATTACCTGTTTGCTGGGAGCGGTGGGTCTGCTCGGCGGCTACCTCGGCCAGGCGACTGAATCCCACGCCGCCGAGCGCGCCGCCGTGCAGTTGCAGTCGGCCGGGCCCTTGGCATTCGGGCCGCAGGCCACGTTGTTCATCGGCGACACGCTGGCCGCAGCCGTTGTGGCGGTAGAGACAGGCGACAACGGACCACGCAGCTCGGGAGATATCAACGTCGAGCAGTTGGGCAAGAAAGTCGCCGCACTGCTGGGCACATCGAGCGACGCCATCCGGCTGGTCGACATGGCGGTGAACCCGAAATCGGGGGCCGTGTGTCTCTCTGTGGCGCGCGGCCGCGGACCGGATGCCGCTGCGGTTATTCTGCGAGTAGGCCCGGATGGCGACATCGAAGAGTTCTCGTTGGACGACCGTCCGACGACTGTCGCCAAGCTCGAAAATGCTCCCGACCCGGATGCCAAGGGACGTCGCGGCGTGAGCCTGCGCGCGTCGTCAATCACCGATCTGGCGTTTCACGGCGGTCGGGTGATCGTGGCTGGCCTGTCGAATGAAGAATTCTCATCGCAGTTGCGAGCCATCCCGTATCCATTCGGCGATGACGCGGTGGCCAGCAGCGTCGAGATCTATCACGGCTCGCACGGCCGGCTGGAAACGAACTCTCCGGTGCGGACGTTTCTGCCCATCGTGATCGATCAGCAGCCGCACATCGTGGCCGCCTATACGTGTACCCCACTGGTCAAGTTCCCGCTCTCCGAGATGGCGCCCGGCGCCAAAGTGCGCGGGACGACGGTGGCCGAACTAGGCAACCGCAACCGCCCGCTGGACATGATCGTCTACGGTGATGCCGGCGCGCAGTACATCTTGATGGCCAACAGCAGTCGCGGCGTGATGAAGATATCAACCCGTGGCATTGAAGACATCGAAGGCATCGACGATCTCGTCGCGGACACCGCAGGCCTCGGCTACGAAACGATCGAGTCGCTTGAAGGCGTCACGCAACTCGACAGACTCGATGACGATCATGCGGTCGTCATCACCGAAGACAGCGACTCGGGCCGCATCGACTTGACGACGATCGTCTTGCCGTAGTTGCGAGGCACGTCCCCACGCACTTCATGGCGGCCGACCATGTCGCTGGAATTCCGGCGCTGTCAGCAGACGCCTTCGCGCAGTGGCGGAATCGTGATCGCTGCACGCATCGCGCGAGCGCTCCTGCTGCTGTTGCCGTGTGCGACCGCGTGCCAGGACATTGTCGAACCGACTGCGAACGTCGCTCTCAACAACTCAGATGCCTCGGGTTCGCCACTCGCCCTGCAACTTGAGCGCACTGGTGAAGGAGCAGGGCGTTTCATCGTCAGCGGATTGACAACCTCGCAATGCGCGCAGATCGAGAGATTCATCGACGACGGGGGCAGCTGGCCGGAACTGTATCGCGTCGTCGCCGGCGGCATGGATGAGGATCTCCCGCCCATGCTCGGCTCGTACGCATTGCGTGACGCCTCATTGGAATTCACGACGCGGTGGCCGCTGGAAGCCGGAGTGGTGTACAGCGCCCAGTTCGACACCGCGACCATCGTCGGTATGGAGAGCGTGAGCGTCGGGCAGTTCTTTGTCGTTGCTGAGCCGGGAGCCGAACCGAGCACCACGGTTTCGGCCGTATATCCGAGCGCCGAGGAGTTGCCTGAGAACCTGCTCAAGTTCTACGTTCACTTTTCTGCGGCGATGACGCAGGGCGTTGCTTACCGGCACGTTCATCTGCAAGACGAGCAGGGCGGCGAGGTCGACGATGCGTTTCTCGAAATCGCTGAGGAGTTATGGTCGCCCGATGGTCGGCGGCTGACGTTGCTGTTGGACCCCGGCCGCATCAAACGCGACCTGCGTCCGCACGAAGAATTCGGACCGGCCCTGGCCGCTGGGCAGAACTACACGCTGGTGATCGATGCGAGCTGGCCGGATGCTTCCGGGCAACCACTCCGCGAGGACTTCGAGAAGAGCTTTCGAGCGACGACGGCCGATCGCCAGTCACCGGATGTCGACGCGTGGAAACTACTTGCCCCCGCGGTGGCGACGCGGGATGCGCTGCTTGTTCAGTTCAATGAGCCGCTCGATGCGGCTCTCGCCTGGCGATTGCTCGACGTGCGCGACGCAGATGGGAACCCCGTCTCGGGCACAGGCGATTTGCTGGAAGCCGAGCGCGGCTGGCAGTTCGTGCCGGATGAACCGTGGCAATCGGGACCGTACGCACTGGCGGTCGGCACAATCCTCGAGGATCTCGCCGGCAACAGCATCGCGCGCCCTTTCGAGCGCTCGTTGGACGAGCCTCGCGATTCCGTGGCGGAAGTGGTCAGGATCCCGTTTTCGGTGGCACGCGACCAGTAGCGGCTGCCGCTCGCCAACGCACTGAAATCGTTGCCAACACATACAACTACGGGTTAGCGACGTTTGACCGTTTTCAGGCCTCTCTCTACGATGACGCGCTGGTGAACCGCGCGAATTAGACGCCGCTGGGGCGTGCGATGGACCCGTTACGACTATGCCTGGCGTTTGGGCCCTTGGCCGTTTACTTGCTGGCAGTGGCGCTGGTGAATCTGTCGCGGCGGCCGGTCGTGGTCAGCGCGCCGCGGGAGACGATGGCCCTGGGACTGGCCATCTCGGGCTTGGTGATGGTGGGGCCGGTCGAACTCTTCCTGCCGGCCGCATCGACGCTGTTCTTCGGCAGCTACGTGTGGTTGTTGTGGGCCGGATTCTACGCGCTGCTGGTGTTGCTAGCGGTGCTCGTCGGGCGGCCGCGACTGACACTTTACAATCTCACGGCCGAGCAACTCCGTAGCGTCCTGCCGAACCTGGCCGTGTCGCTGGATAAAGAGGCACGCTGGGCGGGCGATTCGCTGACGCTTCCCAATCTCGGCGTGCACCTGCACGTCGAACGTTTCACGTCGATGCGCAACATGTCGCTGGTCGCCCTGGGCGAAACCCAGTCGTTGCAGGGGTGGAAGGCACTGGAACGTGCGCTCGCGCGCGAAGTTGGCAAACTTCCGGCAGGCCGCAATCCGCGCGGATTGATCTTACTGGCGACGGCCGTGGCCCTGTTGGGCGTGCTCGCTTTCCAGCTCGTCAGCCACCCGCTGCAGATCACCGAGAGCCTGCACGACATGCTAAGGTTGCCGTCGTAGGGGGGCGCTACACCTCTTCGCGGGCCCTGAGTTGGAAGATGACGCGATAGGCCTGGTAGCCGTCGCCCAGCTTGTCAGCATAGAGCTCCGTGAGCTCCCGCCGCAACTCGGCGGCCGAGGCGAAGCCGTCGCGCTGGGCGTCATCGTCGTCCAGGTCGTCGATCTCGATCTCTTCGACCGAGATCACGTCGATGTAGCCCACGCCGGGAATGTAGCTCCGCTGCCCGCTCCGCATCCTCCGGTGCTTCCAGATGCGCACCGTCTGCGTCTTCCGTCCCGAGCGGATCGCTTCAAGATACTTCTTCTTGAACAGCAGCATGCCGTTAGTCTCGCACGTCGTACGGTGCGATTGTAGCGGCCGCGTCCTATGAGGCGGTCCAGAACGTTCCGCCGCAAACGCTGAAGGCGAAACTTGGCTTGGGCCACCCCGGCGACTATTCTGGCGTTCGCCGTGGAATCCATGCGCCTCGCCGCGAGGCAGGCGCGCGAAACAAACTTCTGCGCGTTTCAAGTCATCGTTCGGTACGAAACGGGGTGCGGCTGCTGGCCTGCCCAGCAGTGTGTACCTTGCGACGGGCACTGCTGGGCAAGCCAGCAGTGGCACCCACATCGAGCTTGAAGCGCGCCCTGAGAAATCGAGGGCTCGTCATGCTCAATCGTCGTGATTGGTTGTTGGCCGGGGGCGCGGCATTGGGAGCAGCGGCACTGCCGGCGGGATGGTTGGCGGCGGCCGACTTGCCGCGACGCAAGGTGCTGATGTTCACCCGCAGCGCGGGCTTCGAGCACGGTTGCATTCGCCGCAAAGATGACGCCCTCTCGCACGCCGAGCGGGTGTTCACCGAGCTGGGCGCGGAGAACCAGTTGGACGTGACCGCCACCAAGGACGGCACAATCTTCGATGAAGACCTCGATCGCTTCGACGCGTTTTTCTTCTATACCACGGGCGACCTGACGCGCGAGAAGAAGAACGAAGCGCCGCCCATGAGCGCCGATGGTAAACAGCGATTCCTGGATGCGATCGCCGCTGGCAAGGGGTTCATCGCCTCGCATTGCGGGACCGATACGTTTCATTCGCCCGGACACGGCAGCGCCTCGCGCGAAGAGCAAGAGGAGCGCGACCCGTACATAGCCATGGTGGGCGGCGAGTTCATCAGCCACGGTCCACAGCAGGAGTCGCGGATGGTGGTCGCTTCTCCCGGCTTTCCCGGCACCGACGGATTGGGAGAGGACTTCACGCTGCTCGACGAGTGGTATTCGCTCAAGAACTTCGCCGACGATCTACACGTGATCCTCGCGCAGGACACGCAGGGAATGGAAGGCCGCGACTACGAACGGCCCGCGTATCCGGCCACCTGGGCGCGACGTCACCATGATGGGCGCGTGTTCTACACGTCGATGGGGCACCGCGAAGATGTGTGGACCAACCCGTTGTTCCAAACGCTGCTGTTGGGCGGGCTACGGTTCGCGACCGGCGACGCCGAAGCGGACGTCGAGCCGAACATGGCCAGCGTTACGCCCGGCGCACGTGTGATGCCTCCTTAGCAGTTATGTGGATCGAGCCGGCGGGCGGCGGCTGATCAAAGATCTTTGAGGAAGGCGTCGAACGCGTCGTCGTCGCTTTCGGCCTCGTCGTTTTCTGACGACGACTGCTCGTTGGTTGCTTCGAAATTCGGCACGTCGTCTGCAGCAGGATCGCTGGCGGCAGGCAGCGACTCGTCGTCGTCGATGAGGAACTCAAGCGCCTGATCGTCGGCCAGAGCGTCTTCGGCGGTGGCGTTTGGGCTGAGTTCCTCATCGAACGTTGTCTCCTCGAACGCCACCGGCTCTTCTTCTTCGGCGGCCGGCTCGCCAGTCGAAGCGTTTGCGGAAGGAGCTGCCGCACCTTTGCGCCAGCCGCGCCGCTTACGCTGAGGTTTTTCGGCCGGAGTGTCGTTGGCCGCCGCCTTGCGACGACCGAACGGCCACAAGCCGCGGCGCTTGGCGGGCTTCGCAGGTTGTTCGGCTGCCGGTTCTTCGGCGGGTGGCGGAACGTCCAACTCCGCTTCCTCGGCCAATCCCGAGGACAGTTCATCGCTGACCGCGGCCGCCTTATCGTCCGCAGGCGTGAATTCCGGCAAGTCGATCGCTTCGCTTTCGGCTGCTAGGGGCTCGTCGATCTGCGCGACGGGAGAGTCATCGCCCGGCGCGATGTCGGCTACCGAGCTCTCATCGTCCCCGGCGAAGTCAAACTCGACCTCGTCTACTTCTTCGCTCGCGACTTCGGCAACCGAGAGAGAATCATCGTCGCCGAACAAGACATCGTCAGCGGCGGATTCGGCCGTCGCGTCGTCGTCGGTGCTCTCTTCCGAGAGGAGATCGAAGGCGACTTCGTCCTCCGACTCGGACACTCCCGCGTCGCCGGCGAACACCACGGATTCGTCGGTCGAATGATCCAGTGCTTCATCGACGGGCGCGAACAGGCCATCGTCCGGCGACGCCTCTTGGACCGGTTCCTCGCTGGCCTCTGCTGCCGTCTCTGCAAACGAAACTTCATCGGAGAGCGGGAAGTCGACCGACTGAGCATCGCCGACGATGTCGACTGGCTCGGTTTCTTGTTCGGCAACCGGCTCAGCCGATTTCTTGTCGGCCTTCTTGCCCTTGTGACCGAAAGGCCACCAGGCACGTCGCGGCTTGGATGGTTTCTCGGTCGGGCGGCTCGGTGGCAGATCTGGGGCAGCCGGTTCGTCGCTGGGCTCGAAGAGTAGCTGTTCATCCGCAGCGGCGAAATCGGGTGCTGCACCGTCGGCCACGTCATCTTCAACCAAGGGCTCGAATTCGGCGCCCGCGTGCTCGGCCTCCGCAAGCGTATCGGCGGCGGCCTGCGACTCATCGTCGAGCAACAGGTCGCTCAAACTGTCTTCATCGTCGTCGACGACGGCCGCTTCCGGATCACTGGTCTGCGCCGCTTTACCCTCAGGCTCTTCAGACTCGGCCAGCCATGAGTCGAGGTCCGGCTCGCTCTCTGCATCGGGCGCCACCTCGCCGGATGCTTGTTCGGCATGCTGCGCGGAGACTTCGTCGGGCACGTCGGCCACGAAGAGATCGTCAGCCACCGGCGCTTCATCAGCCGCCGGCAGTTCGGCCGACGGCGCGTCATCCGACGCGTCTTCGAAGAGGACTTCCGCAGCGGGCTCCTTAGCGGTCGACGTTTGCTCGTCGGCAAACAGCTCGTCCAAGTCGAGTTCGTCTGCTGCGTCGCCGGGCTGCTCGTCGACCGGCGCCGGCGCATCGCTGCTCGTGTCGGTTGCGTCTTCGAACACCAGATCATCGACTGAGATCAAGTCGTCATCTTGATCGCTGTCGGCTGATTCGTTGTCTGCGGGCACTTCATCCGACGGTGCTGCAGACTCCGGCTCGGCGTCGAAAACGACTTCGGAGGCGGTGTTTGGAGAGTCCAGCTCGGTGCTGGGCGCCAGGTCGAATTCGGACGGCTCATCGTCCGCCACGGCCAGCGGTTCAGCAGAGTCGTTCGACCCGTCGACAGCAGGCTCGGATGGAACGTCGCTTAGCGCAGGGTCGCTCGGCTCGCTGTCATCGACTGCCAGCGGTTCGAGGTCTTCGATGGCCAGGTCGTCGGCCACTGACTCTTCAGCATGGATGGCCGCGGGCTCTTCGGGATCTGCCGCGTTGCTCGCCGTCGGCTGGGACTCGATGTCGAACGCGACGTCGTCAGAGGGCGCTTCGGCAGTTGCCTCTTCCGGCAGCGGGAGGGCGTCATCCTCTTTAGTATCAGCGGCGGCTTCTACGTCGTCACCAATCGACAACTCTTCGTCAGCTGCCAGGCCTGGTTCGTCTTCAACGACGGGTTCGGCGTCTGCGAGACCCAAATTGGATTCAGCAGGCTGCGCCGGTTCGTCTTCCAAGCGCAGCTCATTGGCCTCTTCGTCCTCCGATCTCGCTGCCTCGTCCGTTGCGCTGTCATCGACCAGATCGCCGGCGTCGAACGTAAGCTCGTCGGAAGCCGACTCGGCTGGTTCAACGACGCCTTCAGCTTCTGCCGGCTCGTCTTCGACGTCGGCGAGAAGATCGTCGAGATCGAGTTCGGCGTCGGCCGGTAGTTCGCCGGTTGCTGCCGGCTCCTGAGTCAGATCGAAGGGCGCCTCCGCATCAGACAGGTCGGTCGGCTCATCATCGATGATGGCGACCGGCGCTTCGTCGGAGAGATCGGTGTCCGCGTCTTCTTCGATTTCGGCGACAGCATCCTCGGGCAGGTCGGTCAGCTCATCGGCGGCCGTATCGGTTGCTGCATCCGCGTCGGGCGGTTCAGCGAGTGGCGGCGTCTTTTCCAGCTCGTCTTCTGGTTCGAGCAAAGCGTCTTCGGCGGGCAACTCGTCCGTGATATCGTCGACCGAGTGCAACATGATCGACGGGCTGTCCGGCACCGGACCGCTGAAGTCGCGGACGCCTTCGACTTCTTCCAACACGTCGCGCGGCGCGGTGTCGGCCTCTTCGGCCCGGTCGTCGGCAACGGTCTCTGCGGCGACATCGGAATCAGGGTCCTCGACGGTCGCATCGCTGGCTGGGGAACTCTTTGCGGCGGTTTCGTCAGTTGCTGGTGTTTCTGTAACGTCGGCGGCAGCCTCGTCGTCGAGTTCGAACTCGAGCTCGGCTGCGTCCTCGACGGCGAGGTCATCGCCGGGTGCCACCGCCAGGTCCGCCAGCGACGACTCATCGTCCAGCGTGTCGAGTGGCTCCAGTAGGTCTTCGGGCTCGGTGGTCAGTTGCTCCTGCTCGGTAAGTTCGTCGTGTTCGATCGGTTGATAGGACGCGGCGGGGCCTTCTGCGTCGAGCGGCGCATCGGGCGTGAGCTCGTCTGCTGGCGCATCGCTGCTGGCCGTACTTTGCGAATCTGCTGTCTGAGGCTCATCGACCGCCAATGCGTCGTCCAGCGGCAACGGATCATCGGCGGCGAGCTCGTCGAGGCCGAGATCGCTCAGCGAATCCTCGTCGTCGAGCACCAGCTCCGGATCATCGGCGGGAGCGTCGAGACTTCGCGCTTCGGCTGCTGACGCCTCGGCGTCCGACGCTTCTTCTGCGTGGGACGTTTCCGCCGCAGCGGATGCGTCCTCGACGACCCGGAAGTCGTCGTCTGCCAGTTCGAGGTCGTCGCTCACTGAATCGGCGAGCCGGGTGCTATCGCTGATGGCGGTGCGAGTCGCTCCCAGGTCGCTAACTGGTGCAGCAGGCTCAGTGGCAACGCCGTTGGACTGCGGCGTGTAAACCGCCTGGAACGTGAGGGGGCCGATCGTGAGTTGGTGGCCCGGCTCTAGGACCGCTTCATCCGCGATCCGCCTGCCATCGACGAGCGTCCCGTTGGCCGAACCGCGGTCGCGCACGACCAGCTTGCCATCGCATTCATAGATGTCGCAATGGAAACGACTTACGGTGGGATGGAAGACCCGAAGCCAAGCGTTGCGGCCGCGCCCCACCGTGGCGGGCAGCTTGAGCTTGATCTCGGTCTTGGTGGCGCGACCGCCCAGGACGATCAGCTTGGCGTCCATCGTCCACGCTCCAGCGAGGCCCCTCTGTTCACGCGGCGACGACGCGCGGCTCTGAAAAGCGGTGCACGCGTCGCAAACCCTTAATCTAAGCCAACAAACGTCGCCCCGCAACGATTTAGCGGGGGGTCGACACGACCCCGCCAGCAGTCACCGCGCCTCTCAATCCGCCCAGCCGGAAACACCCGCGCAAGCCACTTCGCGTGGCAGACCACCCGACTTGGCACCCTACAGGACACAGCCTCGGGAGGTGCGAATTCCCGCCGCCGGGAGCGTCGACAAGTGACGCGCCGACACTGCTAGTAGCGCGGTCTTTGGCATGCGGCGGCCGCGTGCTCGCCGCGCCGCTCAGCGCGCATCTGCGTGCCTTGATTGCGTCGCACAGCTAGCGGGCTTAATGCGTTGGCTCGTTGCGATTTCGGCGCACGGTGTTGAGCATTGCACAACGCCGCCGGAGCAACTGATTGCCCTTGCAAGGAGGTCCCCCCACCCTATAATCCGATGTTCCAGTCTTTCTGGGCCGGCTTCTGGTACAGAGCCGCCGGCACGGACGCCTGTGGACACATCAGAAAACAGGCGGGTGTAGCTCAGTTGGCAGAGCACGACGTTGCCAACGTCGTTGTCGTGGGTTCGAATCCCATCACCCGCTCCATACAACGGCGGAACGACCGCGCGCGGGCGACAGGATGAGGTCGTCGGCACGGCTCGAGCCGCCTGCACACAACCGCATCGGTACGCGAAGTACCGCGCGACCCGCAATCAACTCACATCCCAGACCGGCAGAGCCCCTCGCTGCTGCCCATCGCGTCACAGCATCTGCGAGGTGCTGTGGCGAGCACAGATCGACACGGCCATGGACGAACAACATCAGGACGATGCCGACGGCGGCGCACTGACAGCCGAAGCCCCTCAGGCGCTCGACCTCAAGGTCCAAATCGATAAGACCGGCGCTTGCGAGCGCCACGTCACGGTGACCGTCGCGCGCGAGGACATCAATCGCTATCTGAACGATGCCTACAGCGAGATGATGGGGACGGCCGCGGTGCCGGGCTTCCGGCCGGGTCGCGCACCCCGCAAGCTCGTCGAATCGCGCTACCGCAGCGAGGTGGCCGATCAGGTCAAAGGCAACCTGCTGATGGACAGCATGGAGCAGGTCACGCGCGAACACGAGTTGGCCGCCATCAGCGAGCCCGATCTCGATCCGCAGGCTGTCGAAATCCCGGAAGAAGGTCCGCTGACCTTCGAGTTCGATCTTGAAGTCCGTCCCGAATTCGCCGTCCCGCAGTGGAAGGGGCTCACGATCGAGCGACCGGTGCGCGAATTCAACGACGATGACGTGACCGCGCGGCTCAAGAACCTACTGGCCGAACACGGGCGGCTGGTGCCACACGATGGCCCGGCGGAGGTGGGCGACTACATCGTCACGCGGCTGGCGTTCCGTCACGGCGACGAGGAGCTGGCCCACAGCGACGAAGAGGTGATTCGCATTCGCCCGGAACTCAGCTTCCGCGATGGCACGATCAAGAAGTTCGACAAGTTGATGAAAGGCGTCAAAGCGGGCGACTCGAAGCAGACCGAGGTCGTCGTCACCGCCGATGCGCCCAACGAGTCGTTGCGGGGCCAGAAAGTCACGGCCGTTTTCGACATTCACGAAGTCAAGAAACTCGAGCTTCCCAAGATCAACTCCGCGCTTTTGGAACGACTGGGAGGCTACGAGTCGGAAGCCGAGCTTCGCGACGCGGTGCGCGATGGTCTCAAGCGTCAGCTCGACTACGAGCAGCAGCGCCGCGCCCGCGAACAGATCACTGCGGCACTCACCGAAGCGGCCGACTGGGAATTGCCACCGGCACTCGTGCAGCGGCAATCGCAGCGCGAGTTGCAGCGAACCGTGCTTGAACTGCAACGCAGCGGGTTCTCAGGTGAAGAGATTCGCGCCAGCGAGAACGAACTGCGGCAAAACAGCATGGAATCAACGCGTCGGGCGCTGAAAGAACATTTCATCCTGGAGCGGATTGCCGAAGACCAAGAGATCACCGATGCGCCGGAGGACCATGACGCGGAGATCGCGCTCATTGCCTCGCAGAGCGGCGAAAGCCCGCGACGGGTCCGCGCCCAGATCGAGAAACGCGGCATGCAGGATGCACTGCGAAATCAGATCGTCGAACGCAAGGTCATCGAGCGGATTCTCGGCGAGGCGCAGTTCAAGGACGTGACGTTCGAGTTGCCGGCACCGCGCTCGACGGCTTTGGAGCGAAGCGTGGCGGGCGGCGACGAAGTCGATATCCCCGATGCCCTTCCCGGCGGAGGCGAAGCCGCACCCTTGCCCACCCCGCCCGAATACGACTGACCTCGTCGGCGACCGCTGTGCCCACAGCGGGCCGAATACGGAAAAGGAATTGCGATGGACGCAGCCCGAGAGCCCTCGATCGTCGACCCGATGATGGCCTATCGCGACTACCAGCGGCAGCGCTATCTGACGCTGGGCGACCTGCTGCTGGAAAACCGCATCATTCTCTTGCAGGGCGAGATTCACGACGGCAACGCCAACGACATCGTGATGAAGCTCTTGTACTTGCAGAGCGAAAACCGCCGCAAGGACATCCACTTCTACATCAACTCGCCCGGCGGCAGCGTCAGCGCCACGCTGGCGATCTACGACACCATGCAGATCTTGAGCTGCGCGGTGGGCACCTACTGTGTGGGACTGGCCGCCAGCGGCGGAGCGGTGCTATTAGCCGGCGGCAGCAAGGGCAAGCGATTCGTCTTGCCACATGCCAAAGTCATGCTGCACCAGCCGTATGGCCAGGTGGGCGGACAGGTCTCGGACATCGAGATTCAGGCCGAAGAGATTCTCAAAACGCGCGACGTGCTGAACAAGATTCTGGCCGAACACACGGGACAGCCCATCGAGACGATCGCCAAAGACACACAGCGCGACTTCTACATGGATGCCGCGAAAGCCAAGGAGTACGGCGTCGTCGACGACATCCTGACCCAGCAGCCCAAGTCAGACGACGAGGACGACGACTAACAATCCCCACGCGAGAAGCCCTCTGCGCGTGACCCGACGGAGCGAACCTGCCGATGCCTTTGATCCCCTACGTGATCGAAAAGAGCGGCCGCGAAGAGCGGGCGATGGATATCTACAGTCGCCTGCTGAAGGACCGCATCGTGATGCTCGGCACCGGCGTCAACGATGAGGTGGCCAACGCCATCGTGGCGCAGATGTTGTTCTTGCAGTCTGAAGACCCGAAGGCCGACATCCACCTGTATATCAATTCGCCCGGCGGCAGCGTCAGCGCCGGGTTGGCCATCTACGACACGATGCAATTCGTCAATTGCGACGTGGCCACCTATTGCATTGGACAGGCGGCATCGATGGGGGCCGTGTTGCTCTCTGCCGGCGCCGCTGGCAAGCGGCACGCGCTGCCCAACTCGCGCATCATGATTCACCAACCGATGGCCGGCGCCGAAGGCACGGCGGCCGATATCTTGATTCACGCCAAAGAGTTCAAACGCGTCAAGTCAACGCTCAACAACATTCTCATCCGGCACACGGGACACCCATTGGAACGAATCGAAGAGGATACCGACCGCGATCGATTTATGAGCGCCGAAGAAGCTCGCGAATACAAACTGATCGATCGCGTGATCGAACACATGGAGATTCCTTCCGCTTAGCGTGCAAAGAGCGCGCCGCGGCGGCCTCACTTCCCGCACTTTGGGCCGTCGCGCACGAGGTTGAAAGCAAACACCGCAGGGGGGCGTGGCCCCGGCTGAACGTGCAAAGCACGCACGGCCGATGGCCCTAACGTTCGCTTTGCGCGCGAGGCCCGCATGATGACGTGGCGTCGAATGCTCCCTGTGCTCTTCGTGCTTGCGCTGGCCGGCTGCCGCAGTTCGGACACCGATCGCCGCTATCTGTATGAAGAGATCCGGTGCCTGGAAGACGAGATCTACGCGCTGGACAGTATGCTCAACGAGTACGAGGCCAAGCTCGACTCGGCACATCGTCAGAATGCGGCCTTGCGCCAGCAATTGAGCGACGGTGACGGAGGCGACGCAGACTCGACCACTCCGCGCACGTTTACACCCCCGGACATCAATATGCCGAGTCCCTCGGGACCGCTGGAGCCACCTGGCTTCGAAACAAACCCCGAGGAGCTGCCCTCGGCACCGCAGTTCAGTCCGCCCCGCTCCGGCGGCGCTGCGACGGCGGCACCCAATGGTCCGGCGCAGCTTGCCAGCCACGATGAGGGCCTCGAGTTGGGCAACGTCTTGCGGCGGCAGGAAGAGGAGATCACCGATTTTCGCGTCGACCACATCACGCTCAACCGGCTGCTGACCGGCGGACACGACCGCGATGATCATCCCGGCGACGAAGGGTTGTTCATCGTCATTGAGCCGCGCAATCGCGCGGACCAGGTCCTCGAAGTTCCCGGCGAGTTGACGATCGTCGTCATGGATCCCCAGCTACGAGGCCCAGAAGCCCGGGTCGCACGGTGGGATTTCACCTTCGAGGAATCGATCGACCTGTTCGACGATTCGTTGATGGCCCGCGGCATGCACGTCAAGCTGCCGTGGCCGGGCGAACCGCCGAGCGGTCGGGAGCTGCGCCTCTACGTGCGCTATGTCGCGGACGAAGGTCGACGGCTGATTGCCGAGAGCACGATCCAGGTGGATCCGCCGCTGGCAGACAATCCCGTCCTGGCGGGCCACACGGTGGCCAGCGATCAATGGCGACGGCGAACCCGCACGTTGCGGTCGCGCTCTTTGCGGCGCGATGCGATCCCGCTCTTGGTCGATGAGCGCAATAACACGGCTGTAGCCCCTGAGGAGTTTTTACCCCTTGCACCACACCGCGACGTGCTCGACATCGGTGGTCCGCTGCTGCCTGCGCCCAGCGACGAGCCGCGCATGGCGATCGTTCCGCCGGGCGAAGAACCGCAAATGGCGGCCGATGTGCCAAGAGAACCCGACCTCGGTGCGGAGCGCGAAGCGAGGGAAGTCGCGCAAGAGCTCATCGGCGACGATGCAGCAGATGTCGCGCGGCGTCGGCGCCCGCAGTGGTCACCGTATCGCTAACGGATACGGCATCTGCTTCGAGCGATCATGACTATTGGTGCTGGGCACCACTGTTGGCTTGCGCCACCGTGCGACACCGACCAGGAGGCACTGCTGGGCGAGCCAGCAGTGGCACCCGAAGGCGACTGAATGAGGGTTTTCAAGGCGCGCTGCTGACCAACCCAGAGGCGTTCAGAGCATCGCGCCGACGCGTGTGATGAGGTCGACGGTGCGGCAACTGTAGCCCCACTCGTTATCGTACCAACTGA
>CALKYM010000187.1 GCA_938003525.1 uncultured Planctomycetales bacterium
GATTGGCCGCAGTGGCGTGGACCGACGCGGGATGGGATGTGGCGCGAGTCGGGCCTCATCGAGAAGTTCGACAGCGAGCAGATTCCGATTGCCTGGCGGGCTGAAATATCCAGCGGCTACAGTGGCCCCACCGTGGCCGACGGCCGAGTCTATGTCACCGATCGCGTGGTCGAACCCAAGCAGATCGAACGCGTGCATTGTTTCGATGCACAGAGTGGCAGCCCGCTGTGGTCGCATGCGTATGACTGCGTGTACGTGAACGTGGGCTACGAAGCCGGGCCGCGGGCGAGCGTGTCGATCGCCGATGGCCGCGCCTATTCGCTGGGAACGATGGGGCACCTGTTCTGCTTCGCCGCCGAGAGTGGCGACATCCAGTGGCAGCGCGATCTCGGCGAAGAGTATTCCATCGCCATGCCGATCTGGGGCATTGCGGCGGCGCCGCTGGTTGAAGAGGACTTGCTGATCGTGCACATCGGCGGAGAAGAAGGCGCCTGCATCGTGGCCTTCGATCGGGCGACCGGCGAGGAGCGGTGGCGCGCGCTCGACGATAAGGCTTCGTACGCGGCGCCGGTGATCACCGAACAGGGCGGCCGCAGGGTGTTGGTCTGTTGGACGGGCGATCGCGTGGCGGGGCTCGATCCGGCCAGCGGCGAGACACTGTGGGACGTGCCATTCCCGCCGGCGCGGATGGTGATCGGCATTTCCACGCCGGTGATTGCCGAGGACCGTCTCTTCGTCACCTCTTTCTACGACGGATCTTTGGCCCTCAAGCTCGACCCCTCGCGACCGGCCGCCAGCGAGCTATGGCGCAGGGCCGGGCCGAATGAGAAGCAGACCGAAGCGCTGCACTCGATCATCAGCACGCCGCTGTTGCTGTCCGACCACATCTACGGCGTTGATAGCTACGGCGAGCTCCGCTGTCTCGAGGCCGAGACAGGAGCTCGCGTCTGGGAGGACACCACCGCCGGGCCCAACGTCCGCTGGGGGACCATTCATATGGTCCAGAATGGCGATCGGATCTGGATGTTCAACGAGTTGGGCGAGCTGATCATCGCGCGGCTTTCACCTCAGGGGTACGACGAGATCAGCCGCGCCAAGCTGATCGAGCCGACGACGGCCCAACTTCGTCGCCGCGGCGGCGAGCAGGGCGTCTGTTGGGCCCATCCCGCGTACGCCAATCGCCACGTCTTCGCCCGCAGCGACACCGAACTGGTGTGCGCCAGCCTGGCAGCCGAGTAGATCAGCCCGGTCAATGAGGGCTGCGTCCGATGCTCCTCGCTGTCGCGCTGCCGGCATGCGGTTGCGGCAATCCGCATGTTGGCTTGGGCGACGGTCAACAAACACTCATTACATGGCATTTTGACCGCTCTGCTGGCGGTTTGCGCGCCTAGGGCCCAAAGGCAAGCAACGTTGACCATTGTGGCGGTTTTCTTAGAATACGTGGCGTATTCGCGTTCGTTTTCTCGATGTTTTCACAACGCGGAGTCACTGACGTTGTGAGTGGCGCATCGCGCCGATCCGTCATCATTTTGCTCATTCGAGAGTTGCGTTCGTAAGCTGCAAGGACCCGAGGGATCGCTGGCACGCGGCGGCGACGGGCGGATGAGGTTCCAGCAAACGGCCGAAGGCCTCGCGGTTTGGGCACCGGCCAAGCTGAACCTGTTCCTGGAAGTTCTTTCTAAACGCGACGACGGATTCCATGAGCTGGAAACGCTCATGGCTCCGATCGATCTTTACGACACGCTGACGCTCAGGGAAGAAGCATCCGGACGGATCGAGTTTGTCCTGGAGAATGCAACCGGCCGCGGGCCGACGTCGGTGCCCGGCGACACCTTGACGGAGGGACCTGACAACCTGGTCGTGCGTGCGCTCGAACTGGCACGCGATCGGTTGGGCGTACGGCGAGGCGTTCGCGCGAGTCTGCTGAAACGAATTCCGGTCGCCTCGGGGCTGGCCGGGGGATCGAGCGATGCAGCCGCCGCGCTGGTCGGCGTTTGTCGTCTCTGGCAGCAAACGCCCGACCTGCAAACGTTGACCGCCTGGGCGGCCGCGCTGGGAAGCGACGTACCGTTCTTTCTCGTCGCCGGCGCAGCAGTCTGCCGCGGTCGAGGGGAGCGCGTCGAGCCCGTGGACGCTGGGCCGAGACTCGACCTGGTTGTTGTTCGTCCTCCGGCAGGGTTGTCGACGGCAGCCGTCTTCGGTCGTTGCGAACCGGCTTTGTCGCCCGCGGGTGTAAAGCCGGTTTGCACGGCGTGGCAACAGGGACGTGTCGATCGTCTCGGCAGGCTGCTTTGGAATCGTTTGCAGCCCGCCGCGGCGCGACTCTCGCCCTGGATCGATCGACTGCAGGGAGTTTTCGCAGCAATGGACGTGCTCGGGCACAGCCTCAGCGGAAGCGGTACGAGCTACTTCGCCCTCTGCCGCCATGCACGGCACGCGCGCCACGTGGCGGCGCAAGTGCGAGCGAGGAATTTGGGGCGCGTCTACGTCGTGCGCACGGGCGAATGAAGCGCCCAAAGGAGCAGCGCCGTGGAAATCACCGAGGTTCGCATCAAGCTTATGGATGAGCCGGGAGAACGGCTGCAAGCGTTTTGTTCGGTCACGTTCGACAACGCGTTCGTCGTCCGCGATCTGAAGATCATCGACGGGACCAACGGGCCTTTCGTCGCCATGCCCAGCCGCAAGCTCACGGCCCGCTGCGGGCGGTGCGGCTGCAAGAATCACCTGCGGGCCTCTTACTGCAATCAGTGCGGCACGCGGCTGGGTGAAGATCGTGTGGTGCGCGACTCCGGTGGTCGAGCCAAGCTGTACGCCGACATCGCGCACCCGATCAATTCGCAGTGCCGCGAGCGGATCCAGCAGCGCATCATCGAGGCCTTCCACCAAGAGATCGAGCGCTCCAAGCAGCCCGACTACGTGCCGAGCTACGACGACTTCGACAGCGACTACGATTTCTCGTATGGCGACAACGGTCACGCGGCCGAGGGCCCGCACTTCGCCAAAGGCTCGACAGACGCTGCGGGCGGAGCGAAACGCGCGTCGGATGGCGCGCCCGGGCCGCATCGCCACAAGAGTGATCGACGGTCATCGAAGGCCGGCCGTGACGCGCGTCAAGACTCGGGCAAGCAGGGGGGTTGAAGGCACTGCTCTCGCGGTCAGCCGTGCTCGCAACAGCGCCGAAGTTCCGGCTTTGCCTGCCGTTCATGCGAAGTAGGCGATCGCATTGCGAAACAGGGCCAGTCCGTCGCCACTCTCGCGGCGACCGATGCGCGTCCAGCATGGATGTTGGGTCGGATCGATATGCCGCTCCGGGTGCGGCATGAGCCCCAGCACGCGACCGCTGGCGTCGCAGATGCCGGCCACGTCGCCGTGCGACCCGTTGGGATTCGCGGGATAGTCGGTCGTCGCGTCCAGCGTGGCGGTTGCTGCTGCGTTTGAGGTGGAGGTGCCCGTCGTCGCCGCGGCGCGATACTCGGCTGATGGCTGGCTCTTCGATACGAGCGACTGTGCGGGTCGATAGCGCAGCGCCAGTTGCCCCCTTTCGGCGAGTCGCTCGGCGGCCGTCTCGTCGCGAAACACGAACTTGCCCTCGGCGTGCGCGATCGGCAGATACAGTGTTTCGACTCCGCGCAGAAAGACGCACTGCTCCGCTTCGGCGGAGAGCGCCACCCAACGGTCCTCGAACTTGCCCGAGTCGTTCTGCGTGAGCGAGGCGGGCGGACCTGCGTCGTCCTCTTGCACGAGCAGGCCCGTGCGCATCAACACCTGAAAGCCGTTGCAGATGCCGAGAATCAAATTGCCGGCCGCGTGAAAGTCACGGAGCCGATCGGCTAGATGTTGGCGAAGTTGATTGCTGAAGATCCGGCCGGCACCCAAATCATCGCCGTAGCTGAAACCGCCGGGCAGGCAGAGAATCTGGTACTCATCGATCAGCCCGGAGCGTTCCAGCAGCCGATTCACGTGCAGGACGTCTGTGCGTCCGCCGGCCACCTCGAAGGCGAACGCGGTCTCCTGGTCGCAATTCGTGCCGGGGGCACGCAGCACGAGAACCCGAGGGGTGGCCATGTCGTAACTCCGCTACAGGTTCAAAGTCGAGCGCCAAGCCGTTTGCAGTTCGTCGAGTTCCACGGTGACCACCGCCGTGCGCTGGTCCGCTCTATCCGCGATGGTCATGGTCACGCGCGGTGCGTTCACCACCTCGCCAATTCGGGCATGGGCAATGCCCGCGAGCGTTTGCTCAAACTGTGCTGCATCGTCGGACGCCACTTCGCAGAGGAAGCGCGAATTGCTCTCGCTGAACAGCAAGGCGGCGGCCTGATCGTTAGGATTAAGCGCGCCGATCTCTTCATCGCTTGGCGCAGTGGACAAGTCCACCTCCAGGCCAAATCCGCCGGCAAAGGCCATCTCGGCGGCGGCGACGGCCAATCCGCCTTCGCTGAGGTCGTGACACGCTTGCACGATGCCCGCGTCGATCGCCGCATGCACGGCGGCAAAAGTCCGTCGTGCAGACGGGGCATCGACGTCGGGCGCCTTACCGCCTTGCAAAGATTCAACAAGAGCCAGGTGCGAGCCGCCCAGTTCCAAGCGCGTCGTACCGACGATGTACAGCAGGTTGCCGGCTTGCTTGAGATCCATCGTCACGGACCGCGCGACGTCGTCGATCTGACCCAGCGCACTGATCAGCAGCGAAGCTGGAATCGAAATCGATTCTTCGTTTCCGCGCGAGTCGGTGTGGCGGAATTCGTTGTTCAGGCTGTCCTTGCCACTGATGAACGGCGTCCCCAGCACCACGGCGACTTGCTGGCAGGTTACGGCAGCGCGGACCAAAGAGCCCAACGTTTCCGGCCGCTCGCAATCACCCCAGCAGAAGTTGTCGAGAATCGCGATTCGCGCAGGGTCGGCTCCCACGGCGACGCAGTTTCGCACGGCTTCGTCGATCGCGCTGGCTGCCATGCTGGCCGTATCGAGATCGCCGTAGCGGGGATTCATGCCGCAGGCCACCACAACTCCCCGACGTGAATTGAGCACGGGCCGCAACACAGCGGCATCGCTGGGACCGCTCTGACCGACGCCCACCAGCGGCTTCACGACGCTGCCGCCCTGCACTTCGTGGTCGTACTGGCGAATGACCCACTCCTTGCTGCACACATTGGGGCTGGCCAGGATTCGCAGCAAGTGGTCGGTGAAGTCGCCGCCGGCGGGCTGAGGGATCTTGGCCAAATCACGTGTTGCCGGCGCGTAGCTGGCCTCGCGGATCACGGCCGGGCGGCCCTCATGGAGGAACTCCATCTCCAGGTCGGCAACCAGGTGCTCCTGGTATTTGAGCTGCAAGCGGCCGGTCGGCTCGTAGCGGCCGATCACGGTCGCTTCCACACCTTCGTCCGCGCAGAGCTCGATAAAGGCCGCGCAGTTCTCCTGGGGAACGGCCAGCACCATGCGTTCCTGGGCTTCGGAAATCCAGATCTCGGTATAGCTGAGCCCGTCGTACTTGAGCGGCACGCGGTCGAGCCAGACTTCGGCGCCGATCTTCTCGCCCATCTCGCCCACCGCGCTCGACAGGCCGCCCGCGCCGCAATCGGTGATGGCCGAGTACAGCTCGCGGTCGCGGGCGGCGAGGATCACATCGACGAGCATCTTCTCGGTGATGGCGTTGCCGATCTGCACGGCTCCGCCAGAGATGCTGTCGCTCTCGTGGGTCAACTCGGCCGAGCTGAACGTGGCGCCGTGAATGCCGTCGCGGCCGGTCCGACCACCGACGACGACGATGGCATCGCCCGCTTGCGGTTCCTTGAACGACTTGTCGCGCGGGACGAGACCGACGTTGCCACAATACACAAGCGGATTGGCCAGGTAGCGGCGATCGAAGTAGATGGCGCCGTTGACGGTTGGGATGCCCATGCGGTTGCCGTAGTCGCGGACGCCGGTGACGACGCCCTTGAGAATCCGCCGGGGGTGCAAGACGCCCGGCGGCAGCTCTTCGCTGGCCATATCGGGCGGGGCGAAGCAGAAGACGTCCGTATTGCAAACCGGCTTGGCTCCCAGCCCGGTGCCGAGCGTGTCGCGAATCACTCCGCCGATGCCGGTATTTGCGCCGCCGTACGGTTCGAGCGCCGAGGGGTGATTATGGGTCTCGACCTTGAAGGCCACGTTGTGCTCGTCGTCGAAGCGGACGATGCCGGCGTTGTCTTCGAAGACGCTCACGCACCAGTCGTCCACGCCGGCGTCGCGGCGAATCTGTTCGGTGGCGGCGAAGATCGTCTCGCGGAGCATGTTCTCGAACTGCCGCTCGCCCTCGGGACCACGATAGCGAATGCGTCCGGCGAGCGTCTTGTGGCTGCAGTGTTCGCTCCACGTCTGGGCAATCGTTTCGAGTTCGGCATCCGTGGGATCGCGGCCGAGCCGCTGGTAGTACTGCTGGATGGTCTGCATCTCGGCCGGCTGCAAGTAAAGTTGCCCCTCGCGGCTCAGCCGGGCGAGTCCCTCCCCATCAAGCTCGCGCAGCGCGACGGTCACCGGCTCGAACTCGTAGGAAGTTCCCAGTTCGAGGCGGTCGAAGTCGAGCGGTCCGACAATCACGTCGTCGACCGCGTCGTTGGCCAGCACCTTGGCGCAAACGGTCTTGAGTTCGTCCGCGTTCAAATCGGCAAACCAATACTTGCGGAGCGTACGCACGCGCTGGGCTTGCAGCCCCAGATCGTTGATCGCGGCCTGGGCACTGAGGGCAACGGGATCCATAACGCCCGGCTTCGGCAGCACGTGGACCAGCAATCGTGCGCCCTCGGGAGGTGTGGCGAGCGATGCGTCGCCAGAGGGGGCCACCATGCCGCGTTCGACGACCGCATCGACCAACAAGTCGTCGGCAATCCGCTCGACCGCCGGCAAGTCCAGTTCGCCCTGAATCAGATAGCCCCGCGCGGCGCAGACGACGGGTTCCCGGGCCAGCCCCAGATCGGCGGCGTCTCCCGCGACCTGCCTGGCGAGCGGATCGGGGTGTCCTTCACGAGGATAGACGTCAATTTCCCACAGCATCGCGCTTCCGTTTCGCGTCATTGAGTATGCGGCGCAGTTGGGCCGCGTTACCTTGATCGAGAGCCGCGTGAAACCGCTCGAGCACGGCTTGCAACCGCTCGGTGGCTTTCAGCACGGGATCACGATTGGCCATGAAGATCTGCGTCCACATCTCGGGATCGCCCGATGCGACGCGCGTGGTGTCTTGAAAGCCGGTCGCGGCCAACTCCAGGTGTTGGGGCTCCACGGCCGCCGCAGTTGCCACGGCGGCCAGGTGCGGCAGATGACTGATGGCTGCCACTGCGCGGTCGTGCGCGACGGGTGTCATCTCGACCACCCGCGCTCCCAACGACATCCAGAACTGCTCAGCCCGCTGAGTCGCCTCGGGCTTGGTGCGGCTGGTGGGCGTGACGACGACGGCGCGGCCATCGAACAGATTACTGCTGGCTTCGGCCGGGCCGGTTCGCTCGCCGCCCGCCAGTGGGTGACTGCCGACGAAGAGCGATTGGCGATCTAACCGGTCGCTCAATGCAGAGACGATGCCCGCTTTCGTGCTGCCCGCGTCGGTGAGCAATGCGCCCGGCGGACAGGCAGCCGCCGCAGCCACGATTTGGTCAGCGACGGTGGCCACCGGAGTGCAGGCCACAACGACGTCGGCCTCTTTCACACCGGCAGCTACATCGCGGGTTGCTCGCGTAATCGCACCGACGCGACGGGCGACGCGGAGCGTTTTTTCGGTGCGGCCAATGCCGACGACTTCGCGGGCCAGCCCGCGGCTTCGCAGCGCCAGGCCGATCGAACCGCCGATCAGCCCCACACCGATAATGGCCACGGTGTCCCACTTACTCATGCGCCGCTTCACTGCCGGCTGGCTGCGGCCCTCCCCCAGATTTCGACTCTTGCTCAGCCGGGAGGGCCCAGAATCCGAGCAAGCCGGCATTGTAGCAAACCAGTTGCCGGGACGACGAGGGGCGGGGTGGAGGCGTTTCCGGACGTCCAAACTTATCCGGGTGCTCACGCACGCGGGTCAGGGCTGTTTTCTGTGCACAGTTTCATGTTCATGCGCGCGTACGCCGAGACAGTTTTACACTCCTCGAATAATCGTGAGCGAAATATTTTGCGCGCCGCGGCCGCTGGGGCGAATCGGCGGTGGTTCGGGTTTTCGGGGTTT
>CALKYM010000188.1 GCA_938003525.1 uncultured Planctomycetales bacterium
CGACTGACGGCTCGGCCAAAGCGAATGGCTCAGGCGTTGCGGAAAACGACTACACGGCCGTTGCGTACGGTCCGTTTGTGTACACGTTCCCCGACGTCGATGCGACCCCTCTGACCATTACTGACCCCAACGTTGCTATTGGCTTGAGTCGGGGTTTTCGAGTATGAGAGGGTATGAGAACACATGGAAGTGCTCAACAGTTGGAGCAGCGACGGCGCAAAGCGGTCGCGCTGTTCGAGGAAGGCAGCTCGCCACAGGAAGTGGTGAAGCGGCTTGGCGTTTCGTCGCGCAGCCTGTCTCGCTGGCGCAAGGCAGTTCGCGAAGGTGGCACCGAGGCGTTGGCCGCGGTACCGCATCCAGGCCGCACGCCATTTCTGACCGAAGGAGAGCGAGAGGACCTAGTCGATCGCTTGGTCGAAGGTGCCTGCTCGCAAGGATTCGACAGCGACCTGTGGACTTGTCCACGGGTGAAGCTGTTGATCGAGCGCGTGTACGGCGTCTCGTACCATGTCGACTATCTGCCGCGATTGTTGCGAAGCTTGGGTTTCACTCCACAGAAACCCACGCGGCGAGCGGTGGAGCGCGACGACGAGGCGATCGAGACTTGGGTCCGCAAGGACTGGCCGCGCATCAAAAAAAGGCGGCGCGGCTTGGGGCGCACCTCGTTTTCGCCGATGAAACCGGCATTCTGCTGAATCCGCTGGTGCGTCGCACCTGGGCGGCGGCCGGCTTCACGCCGGTGCTTTACCGCCGGCTCCGCGCGTACCAGCATCTCTCGGCGATCGGCGCGATCTCGATCAGCCCCCGTCGGCGTCGGCTGCAGTTTCTCTGGCAACTGCATCGTGAGTCGATCAAGCAATCGCAAGCGCTCGACTTCCTGCGGCAGTTGCTGCGGCATCTTCGCGGTCCGATCGTGCTGGTCTGGGATCGACTGTCGGTGCATCGTGGAGCACGCATCCAAAAGTTCGTTGCCAAACAGCCTCGGCTGCACGTTGAGTATTTCCCGCCCTACGCCCCGGAGTTGAATCCTCTCGAGTACGGCTGGGGTTGGCTGAAGACGAACCCGCTGGCCAACCGCTGTGCCGGCGACCTCGACGAGTTGACCAGCATGGCCGAAGGCGCCAAGCACCACATCGCACGCAACCAACGCCTGCTCGCAGGATTCATACGCGCCACCAAGCTCCCTCTCCGACTCCGTTGTCAACGCCAATCTCTATACGGGGATCAGTAGTTAGACACAATGACTGGACCAGTCGCTCACGTATGATCGTGGGTTGCACCGGGGTTTGCTCGGCGTAGAGCCACAACGGGAGGACTGGTCCAGTGAGTACGAGAATACGCTACGTTGGTTTGGAGGTACACAAAGAGACTGTCGTGATTGCCGTGGCCGAGGGACGCGGGGGCCGCGCGGAAGCGCTGGCAACGGTTCCCAATACGGCTTACGCACTCTTTCGGGCGATTGAGTCGCTGGGCCCTGCACGGCGTTTGCGGCTGTGTTACGAGGCCGGGCCGACGGGGTTCGGTTTGGCTCGCCAGCTTCGCCAGGCCGGATATCACTGCATGGTGATCGCTCCGTCCCTGGTGCCCAGGCAGGCAGGCCAGCGGATCAAGACCGATCGCCGCGACGCGGTCAAGCTAGCCCGTTTCCTTCGCAGCGGCGATTTGACGGAGGTGACGATTCCCGAGGAGCAGACCGAGGCGATGCGCGACCTCGAGCGTGCTCGCGAAGATGCCGTGCACTCGCTTCAGCGAGCTCGGCAACAACTCGACAAGTTCCTTCTTCGCCATGGTCGCCACTATGAGGCGGGCAAGAAGAAGTGGAGCTACCGGCACCAGCGTTGGCTCAAGCAACAGGTGTTTTCGGAAGAGGCGCAGCGTCGCACGATGGACTCCTACCTGCGACGCATCGACCAGAACGAACAAGAACTCAAGCAGCTGACCAAGGACATCGAAGAGCTGGTCGAGACGTGGGTGCTGGGGCCGTTGGTCAAGGCGCTGCAAGCCATGCGTGGGATCAGCTTGATCAGCGCGGTGACCCTGGCGGCGGAGATCGGCAACTTCGATCGCTTCCGTCATCCGCGGCAGCTGATGGCTTACTTGGGATTGATTCCCAGCGAGCACTCCAGCGGCCAGGGTCGCCGGCAAGGTGCGATCACGCGGACAGGCAACCGACAAGCCCGGCGGGTCTTGGTGGAATCGTCTTGGTCGTATCGCCACCGGCCGCAGTTCTCCCGGGAGATGCTCGCTCGTCAGGAAGGTGTCCACGACGACGTGAAACGGATCGCCCAATGCGCCCAGCATCGGTTGTGCCGGCGCTACCGACGTCTTGCGGAGCGAGGCAAGCCGCTGCCTCAAGTCGTGACAGCCATCGCTCGCGAGCTGGCGGGCTTCGTGTGGGCGATTGCCAAGTGCCCACACTTGTTGGCCAGCGAGGGGCCACGACGGAAGGCAACGGACAACGTGACGCCATGCAGCGCATCGGCCTGATGCAGCTACAGGCCTGGATCGTTGCGCGGAATCTTGATCCACCAAGCTACGAAGGAGACATCATCGCATCGAGGCTGGTGAACGTCGCCTTGCTCGCGAAAATGCGGAGATCCTCGGCGTGCCCTTGGGGATAAGTCTTTCCGGACGAACTCCCGACAGTAGAGCGAGGTCACCCGCTGCCGAACAGGAGTCATGCGGTAACCAATCCGCGGATACCAGCGTGAGCGATTCACGAACCCCGGCGACCAAGCCAACCTCGGTGCGATGACCAAACCATGACGTGATAGAAACTCTTCCATCAACCCGCTTGACTGGTCCAGTCATACCAGGGCACGCTCGGCGTGCGGACCCTACTCTACTCTTAGCGATACCTACGACGCGAGACGCCACTAATACGTCCACTGGCCGCCGAAGTAGGGGAAGAAGCCGGGGTTGTAGGCGGCGACTTCGGGGAAGAAGGCGTTGGCGGGCAGGCGGATGTTGAGGTGCTCGAGGTACTGTTTGTCGAACAGGTTCTCGATGCCCGCCACCAGGTTCAGGTTCTCTGAAACGTTCCAGTACCCGCGAATCAGGTACGTCGTGAAGCCGGGCGTCTGCTGTTCGACGGTTGCCACCATATCAGGCGAAAGCCCCAACCGCAGCGCTCCGACTTGATCCTGGTCGTTGACGATCCGCGCGGCGAACTCGAAACCCCAGGTTTGTCCCTGCTCGGGATCGTGCAGCCGCAAGCCGACGCGACTGTCCAGCGGCGGAATCGAGGGCAGCGGCTGATCGATCTCGTCGTCCACACCGTAGACGTAGTTCGTGACTCCGAACGCCGTCCACCAATCGTTCAGATCGATGTCGCACGAGGCGTCGCAACCAGATAACAGCGCCAGGTTCGTGTTCGTCGAGAGCAGGATGCGTGCACCCGTGGGGTCGATGATCGGGTTCACGCGATACGTCAGATAGTCGTGGATCCGCGCGTGGTAGCCGCGCATGCGGGCCCGCCACCAGTCGTTGTCGGCCTCGATACCGGCATCGAGCTGCCAGTTGCGGGCCACATCGAGATTCGGATCGCCCACCACGCGGCTGAAGCCATTCTGGATGATGGCCAGAAACAGGCCGTCCGCGTAACGGTCGGTGAGCGTCGGCGGCCGCTGCGAGTGACCACCACCAAGGTTGACAGACCAGCCTTCGGCCAACTCCAGGCGGTTGTTCAAGTAGAAGGCGTACAAGATGTCGTTCTGCTGCAGGATGCTCGTGTCGTCGAACACGCCGGGCAGCGAGCCGCTGTAGATGCCGTTGATGTCGCGCCGCAACTGATCGCGATCGGCCGTGGTGTGCAGCCAGTCGACGCGGCCACCGATGGTCGCCGTCCAGCAACAGGTGAGCGGGATCTGCAACTCGGCGAAGAAGCCGGGATCGACCCACTCGGACTGCGGCATGTTCGTGAAGATCGGCGGCTCGGGCAGAATCAGGTTCGAGATGAAGAACGATTCGTCGATCTGCTGGCGGATGTAGCGAAAGTCGGGACCCCACGAGAGGTTGTAGGAGTCGGCTTCGCCGTGCGTGACGGCCAGCCGCGCGCCGGTCGTTTGCACGTCACCCTCGGTGAAGCCGGCGAACCGCGGATCGGGTTCGGCGAGTGCCAGCCCCAGGGCCGTTTCGATGCGCGGGATGACGCCTGAGTCGCGCTTCGATTGATTGAGCGTATCGCCGGTGTAGCGCGACTCGCTGTACCAGCCCTGAGCCACGAGGCGCGACCAGGGAGCTGTGGGATCTTCGTCGATCAGCCGCAGGTTGTAGCTTTGGGCGCCGAGAAAATCGATGTCGAAAAACTGCGCCGCGTACTCAGTGTCCGTCTGATCGAGCCGGGTGTAGGTGAACTCGACGTGCTGATCTTCAAACGTGTCGAAACCGAAATCGGCCACGATGTTGCGCGAGTGAAAGCTGGCGGGCACCTGAATGCTGTCGCCCGAGCGATAGTCAACGCCGACGTTGTCGCCGTAGTTGATGCGATAGCCGAAGTTCGGCCCGCCACCGTAGACCACGCCGCCGTTGTTGTACTGGCGACCGTTGTGGCGATAGGTCGTGCCCAGCCGCAGATGGTTTTCAAAGCAGTCGTAGCGCGGCGTGGGATTGCGGGCGATATCCAGAAAGCTGAAGCCCGGCCCGTAACGCACACCGTAAGGACCGGGAATGACAATCACGTCCTGGATCGAACTGGGGTCGATGGTGCTTAGCACGCTGTCGAGGTCTTGCCGCGCCGGCACGCTGTAGACGCCGTCGACCTGGGTGTAGATATCGCCGCTGCGAAATCCGCGAATCTGCGGATCGAAGAACGCCGAACTACGACGTTGAACTTTGACCGTGTCGGTCGTTTCGGCCAGCGCTTCGCCGAGTTGCGAATTGACCTGCACGGCCGACTCGTTGGATGTGACCGTCTCGGAAACGGCCGCCTTGCTCACCAGTGGCTGACGATCCTCGGGCAAGAGGCTCGGGCCGCCGAAATCGAAGCCGGTGGTGAACGGCTGAAAGGGCTCTTCCGGCGTGGCTTGGGCCAACGCCTCGGGTGCCTGAGCGCCCGGCTCGGGTGTGAGCGGCTGCTCGGGCTGCTCCGCTTGTGCAAGACGAAAACCGCCCTGGTCGTGTTCGATGTAGCCGTGCGCGCGATAGACGCCCGATGGCGGACGGCGCGAGCGGGGCTGCGGCCACCGCTGGACAACGCTGGCGGGGTAGTCGAGCAGTGTCGCCCGACGTGCGTGTCGGTAACTCGGAGGAGCCTGCGGAACCACCACGAGCGCCGGCGGCTGCGCCAGCGGGAGCATTCGCGGTGGTTGCGCGACAAGCGGCGCCGAATTGCACAGCGCCGCAACAACGGCCAGCGCCATCGCAACAAGAAGCGCCGCCGTGCGGTGCCGACCGTCGTCAGGCGGTCCAGCCCGGTTGTGTTGCGAGTGACCCACCGAACGCCCCCCAGGGTGTATTGGGCCCGGTTGAAAGCAGCGCGCAGCGCGGCGTTGGAACCGGTGCTACTCCTTCCATCGGTATTACCGGCGCGATCCTTCACAATCCGCAGCAACCTC
>CALKYM010000189.1 GCA_938003525.1 uncultured Planctomycetales bacterium
GGCGGCGCATCGATTCAGAGTCTCGAAGTGGCTTCGCGCGCCACCGATGCCGGCTACCACATCACTCCGGCCATGCTGTTTCAGTATCCGACCATCGCCGAGCTCGCCGCAGCCTGCGCTCCGGCCGCTGCGGAAAGCGATACGCTCGTGGCCGATTCCGATGCAGACGCGCAGCCCACTGCGGCTGCCGTTGCGGCCCAGTCCGTTGCGGCTCCTTCGACGGCCGCAGCGCAGCCGGCTGAGCCAGCCACCGACAAGCAAAATATCCTGATCGAGAGTCTTGGCATCTATCTGCCGCCCGATACGCTCACGACCAAGCAAGTGCTCGAAGGCTGCCAGCACAAGGTGTGGTTCCCGCTGGGCAAGATGACCGGCATCGAGACGCGGCACGTCGCCGGCGAGAAGGAGTTCTCGATCGATCTGGCGGTCAAAGCCACGCAAGAGTGCCTGGCCACGTCGCGGCACACGGTCGAAGACATTGAGCTGGTCGTCTGTTGTAACATTACCCGCGGCGATGCGCCTGACGAGCTGTCGCTCGATCCGAACACGGCGCTGCAGTTGAAGGCCCGCCTCGGCTTCCCCAACGCCGTGGTCCTCGACGCCACCAATGCCTGCGCCGGCATGTTCACCGCGATCAAGATCGTGGAGGCCTACCTCCGCACTGGCGCGATCAAGGTCGGCATGGTCGTCAGCGGCGAGTACATCAGCGGGATCACGAAAACTGCCCAGCGTGAGATCAACGGCTTTTTCGATCCCCGGCTGGCCTGCCTCACCGTGGGCGACGCCGGAGCGGCGATTGTGCTGGAAACGACCGACAACCACGGCGTCGGATTCCACGAACTGGAACTCTACACGCTCAGCGAATACAGCGAGATGTGCATCGGCACCATTTCCAAGGAGCCGCAGGGCGGACCGATCCTGCTGGTCCCCGACCCCATTGCGCACACGTCGGTCGCCGTGGAACACTCGGTCAAGCACGCCCAGCGCATCTTCGACCGCAGTCCCTGGAAACCCGAGGAGATGCAGCACCTGATCATGCATCAGACCTCGGATCGTTCGCTCCGCGATGGGATGCGGGCGATCAACAAGGCGTTCAAACGCAAGATCTGCCGCGCCGACAACACGATCAACAACCTGGCCCACCGCGGCAACACGGCCTGCACCAGCCACTTCGTCGCCGTGTGGGACAACATACTCAGCGGCCGCATCCGCTCGGGCGACAAGGCCGTCTTCGGAATCACCGGCTCCGGACAGACGATCGGCACAGGTGTCTACACGTTCGACGACCTGCCCGACCGCATTCGCCAGCGCCAGGAAGCGAACACCAACGGCGCGCCTTCCAGCAAACCGTCCAGCAAACTATCCGTTGTCGCACGTCCGGCGAATGATCGTCCGGTTGGTCACGGGAGGATCCGCATTCGCAGCGCGGCCACGCTGCCCATTGACGACGCCACCGGTCGCAACACGGTGCACGTCACCACGGCTGCCGCCGAAGCCTGCCTGGCCCAGTCACCCTATGATCGCCGTGATATCGACCTGCTGATCTTCGCCGGCATGACGCGCAGCGACTACATCTCCGAACCGGCCATCGCCACGCTGATTGGCGGCGAGATGAAGATGAATCACCTGGTCGACGTCGACGACCCGCAAAAAACGCTGGCGTTCGATGTCTACAACGGCGCCCTCGGTTTCTTCAACGCTTGCCAGGTGGCGGGCAACATGATCGCCACCGGCGAATACGAAAACGCGATGATCGTGGCTTCCGAACTCCAAGTGAACCGCGAAAACTTCCCTGAAGAACCGGTCGATTGGGCCGAGGTCGCCTCGGCGATGATTCTCGACCGCACATCGGCCGAGCGCGAGGGGTTCGGCAGCTTCGCCTTCGGCTACGACACCGAGCATGCGGCGGCCCGCGTCACCGCCGGTCTCTATCGCGACGGCAAGCCTTACTGCCGGCACTACCAAGACCCCCGCATCAGCGGCTACTACCTCGACCTGATCGAATCGACGGTCCAGCGCCTGCTCGAACAAGAGAGCCTCAGCCCGTCCGACTTCCGCGTCGTGTTGCAGCCGCAGTTTTCCGCCGACTTCAACAACGAGCTCGCAGCGAGACTCGGAATCGAGCGGCAAAAACTGATTGACATGAATTACAACGGCGATCTGTTTACCTCCACGCTGCCGTGTGCGTACCTGCAAGCCGTCGAAGGCGGCCGGGCCAACTCGGGCGACGTCGGTCTCATCATCAACGTGGCCGCCGGATTACAAGTCGGCTGCGCTATTTACTACTTCTAGCGTACGCCTGTTACTCTGGATGGATACGCTGGCAGGGAGTGCGAGCGGCCCGCAGCACTGCGACCCTCACAAAGAATCTGCCCTGGTTACAACCTTTGTCCTATGTTGCAATCTCAGTCATCCGGCGACGGCCGCGTCGAGCACAACGACTATCCGGTGCACTGCGCCCGCGCATGGCATGGCATGCGGATGCGTAGTTTTCTCGGCCTCATGCGGCGCAACGGTTGGCGTGTCGACTCGTTGCGCGCCGCGCCTTGGCGGTACGGCATGTTATGGACGGTTGCGGCCTACGCGGCTGGCAACTCGGTACTCTCCCGCGTGCAGCAGTTGTTTTACGGCCGCAAGATCGAGCGCACCGCCATCGAGTCACCTCCGGTGTTCATCGTGGGCCATTGGCGTAGCGGCACAACGTGGATGCACGAGCTGCTGGCCGCCGACGACCGTTTTGCCTATCCGTCGACCTATGCCTGCTTCGTGCCGCACCATTTCGTGCTCACCGAGGCCTGGCTGGGCAGGGCGGTGTGGTTCTTGTTTCCCGATCGCCGCCCGATGGACAACATGGACGTCGGCAGCGAGCGGCCCCAGGAAGACGAGTTCGCGCTCTGCTCGCTGGGCGCGCCAACTCCCTATTACCGCATCGCCTTTCCCAACGAGCCGGTGCCCTACGCCGAGTTCTTCGACATGGAAGGCGTTGATCCGGCCGACGAGGCGCAGTTCCGCGAAGCGCTCTTGGGTTTCGTCCGAGCGCTGACTTATCGCCACCGCAAACCGATCGTGCTCAAGTCGCCGCCTCACACCGGACGCATCCAGTTGCTGGCCGAGATGTTTCCCGGCGCCAAGTTCATCCACATGGTCCGCGACCCTTACGCGCTCTTCCCATCGACCAAGAAGACCTGGCAGGCACTCGACTACACGCAGGGCTTTCAGACACCGCGCCACGACGGACTGGACGAGTTCATCTTCTCCACGCTCAGTCGCATGTATCGCGGCTTCGAGAAGCAGCGCGGCGCCCTCAGCCCGCAGCAGATCTGCGATGTGCGCTACGAAGAGTTGGTCGCCGATCCGCTGGCCGAACTCGAGCGGATCTATAGCGAACTCGATCTGGGCGACTTCGCCCACGTCCGCTCGACCTTGGCCAGCCTTGTCGAAAGCCGCAAAGACTATCAACCGAACCGACTCTCGCTCGACCCGGCGATCAAATCGCAGATCGACCGTCGCTGGGCAGACTACGCGGCCATGTACGGCTACGCGCAGCCGAGTTCCAATGGTAGCGCTGCCAATGGCACTGCCGCGACATCCTCGCAGCGCGAGAGCGAGAAGTCGGAATCAGGCAAATGAGCGCGCCCCTCATTGGGCGCCGGCTAGTGGAGCGTCAGCCCGATTCATTCGGGCGATGCGGAACGATCGCCAAAGACACAAGTGCTTTGGCGCAAACAACAACCTAGTGCTCCGCCGAACGGCTCCTACTCGAAAACTAAGTGTTGACGGAGCACGAGTCGGCAAAATCCGCCATCACGGCGTCGAGAATTCTCTTGTTTTGCGTGAGATTCCGCGGCAACCGCTCGCAGTCATTGTCCGCTGGGCGATGTCTTGCATTGCGGCGTAGCGCGCCCAGCCGCCACCAGCGATTCTCGCCGCGCCGCTGGTTGCCCGTCGTACCCGCGCGATCGAACAAGGCGGATGACTCTCCGAACAGAACCTGCTTGGCTACCGTCATGTCACGCATGCCTCGTACTCCTTGGGGGACACCGCTGGGGCGAAGTCGAGCAAAGTGGACGTAGCCAAGTGCAACCCTCGTGCCGACACTCGTTCGCCATCCAAGCAACGCACGAACCCTCGCACTACGAGCGTATTTGTCCCATCCATGCCCCGCCGGCGGGCATTCTCCCGCGTCGCAAAACGAGATGCCCGTCTCAAACTGGGCACAGCCGTCGCTAGCACGTATAAGGGGCCAGCCGTTTCACTCTCCCCACGACCTGAGAGTTCGCCCTATGCATTCCACGATCCTCAATGCCGCCCTGGCGGCTGCCTTGCTCTGCAGTGCTCCCCACACAACGCAGGCCCAAATTGTCCTTTCCGGCAACGAAAACAAGATCGATCTCGCCGCGGGCGAACCGTTACCCGTGCTCGACGCCGCGCCGGACTCGATTTCCGCCATCGACTTCGCCGAGTTTCCACCCCGCGTTCAACACCTGCCGGGCATCAGCAACTCGGTGATCGGGCCACCCTCGAATATCGCCATCACGCCCGATGGCACCCTGGCGCTGATCGCCAGCTCGCTGCAAATCGATCGCGACGCCGAAGATCCTCTGGTGCCCGATCATCGCATTCACCTGCTCGATCTGACCTCCGATCCACCGCAACGCATCGGACAAGTCGCCGCCGGCAAGCAGCCCTCGGGAATCTCGATCACCAGCGACGGGCGTCTGGCACTGGTCGCCAACCGCGCGGCCGGCACCGTCTCCGTACTCCGCATCCGCGGCCAGCAAGTCGACCATCTGAATGAACTCACCGTGGGCGAGCCGGCGGACAACGTCTCCGACGTCGCGATCAGCCCCGATGATCGGCTGGCACTGGTGAGCGTGAACACCGCCGGGCATCTCCGTGTCCTGGCAATCGAAACCGGTCCGGACTCCGAGCGCGTCGTCGTCACCGACCGCAAGCTTGCCACCTACGGCGGACCGTACCGCACGGTCATCACGCCCGACGGGGAACTCGGACTCACTGCCGGCGCTGGACAGGGTGCCGTTCCCGATACCGACGCCTTAACGGTCGTCGATCTCACGGCCGATCCCATTCGCACCATCGACTACGTTCCCATCGGGTCCGGCCCCGAGTCGATCGAGATCAGCCCTGATGGGCAGCTCCTGGCGGCCGTGCTCATGAACGGCTCGAACCTGCCGGCCGATGCGCCCGGTCGCACGGAAGCCGGCCTGCTCGTGCTGCTTGCCCGCCGCGGCAAGACATTCGACGTGGTGCAACAAGAACCGATCGGCCGCGTTCCCGAAGGCGTCGCCTTCACCGCCGACGGCCAGTACCTGCTGGTTCAATGTCACCCGGCCCGCGAGATCTGGGTGTTTCGCGTCGACGGAGACCGAGCGACCGATACGGAACACCGCGTCAAAGTCCCCGGCATGCCCTCCTCGCTGCGTGCGGTGCCGCTGCATAACTAGCCGCAACACCAGCCGCGAAAACGAGATGCAAAATCGATTTCGTTTTCTGACACCCTGCGGTTAAAACCGAACGCGTTGGATGTTGCTAGT
>CALKYM010000190.1 GCA_938003525.1 uncultured Planctomycetales bacterium
GACCAGCCGCTCGACCAGGTCTTCTTTCTGGTCGTCGTTCAAGAAGCTGGCGCGACCTGGATGCGGCACGGCCGCCAGCGCGTCGGGACCACCCTCTTCGACTGCTTGGCGCCAGCGAAACACGCTGCGCAATGAAACTCCAAGCCGCTTCACCACCTCCTGGGGCGAGCAGCCTTCGTTGAGCAATGCGACGGCTTTCCGCCGCCGCTGCTCCAACTGCCGAGCACTTCCATGTGTTCTCATGCCCCCTCATACACAAAACCTTCGAACCAAGCCAATAGCAATGCAGGGATTAGTAGGTTTGTCCGGAAGCTCTTACTCTGTAAATGGGCATGCGATTTGCGGTGGACGTTTTATTGAGTGGATGGATACGAGAGCATCAGGTGTGTACCGCATTGTATTCGTGCTGACCTTGCGTGGCCAATATCTGCCCCAAATTTGTCCCCGATTTCTGGCAATGGAACGTCACTCGCAAGGCTCCAGAAGATGTCCCGCCGTGTCGCGCCTGGGCAGTTTTGTGCCGTTTGCCAACGGCACTCTGACGGTTCGACCTGAGCACCCAATCACAACAGACTCAAGTCGATCCTTTTCGTACGAACCCCATCGCTATCATTCGGGAGAGGAGCGTTGTCGGCTTGATGCCCAGCAGTTCGTCCGCGGCGAGTCTAGTTGGCGATGAACGTTTCCAAAGCGGGAACCAATGCGCGGATCTGATCATCCAATTCACCTTCAACTCGACTGTCGGCGTCGATGTTGCTCATTACGATTGCCTCGTTCTCCGCGCCGCGATACGCGTGCGACAGGTAGGCACCGCGCATCGATCCGTTGATGCTCGCACCAAAGCGATTGAAACGTTCATTGTACGGAGAGCGCAGTACCTTCTCGCTGCGAACCAACGCGAAGAACTTGAGCATGTCTTCCATGCTGGAGCACATACCACCACTCCCCATCACGAGCCACGAGGTCTTTCCCCAGTTGGGCGGAATGTTCGGCAGACCGAAGAACATCGGACCCTGGCCGACGGCGAACTCCGACAGCGGCAATCCCATGGAATCGCCGTTTAACGCGGTGCGCGTCATTTCTGCAGGATCGAAGAAGTTCTCTTTCAAGAAGTGATAATAGTCTTTCCCAGTTGCGCGTTCGATGATCGATGCCAAGAGGCCGTATGCGCCGTGTGAGTGACTCGATTCCGTACCCGGTTCGAAGAGCAACTCCTGAGCGAAAAGACGCTGCTCGGCCGTCTTTCGATCGATGTAGGCAATGTCGGCATCCCAATCGTCTTCGACGTGGAAGAAATTCGGCAGGCCGGAACGCCCCGTGAGCAAATGGCGAATCGTGATGGCGCGTTTGTCGGCGGGGACGTTGTCGAAGAACTTGTCCAGCGAATCGTCGCGCGATAGCACACCTCGTTGTTCCAATAGCAGGATCGATACGAGCGTAAAATCCATCGGCGTCGAACCGATCCCGATGACCGTGCGACGCGTCATCGGATACTGGAATTCTTTGTTCGCAAGCCCATAGGCTTTATCGAGCAACACATGGCCGTCTTTCCGAACATGCACGACGCCTGTAAAACCGTTCTTCGCGAGCGCATCGAATGATTCGACCAGGTTGTCCGCCGTGAGCTTGTAGCGCCTCCGCGTCGACGTGACATCCTTCAGCTCGAGCGAAGTGATCCCGTAGGGCGCCTCAGATTCGGTTTCAAACATCACGATGTAGACCGTCTCGGGCCCACGAAATTCCACCTCGACCCAATCAGGTGATATGGTCGCGTCAATCGACTCTGTCGTGCTTAAGACGTCCAGGATGCGTTCGATCAGAGCACGGCGGTGTTCAACGGTTGTGGAGGCCGTAAACTTCTCGGCAAAATGATCACGGTCGTGTTTTGCCGCAAGCGCATCGACCTCGTCCCTCGTCAGTTTGCGAGGATCGACGCCTGCGTATGCACTCAAGTGGAATTGGATCGCCTCTTCGCGGTTCGCCGGCGGCGTGTCAAAGGCGCGCGCCCAGTGCGGCGGCGCACCCGCGAGTACCGCGAGCAAGACGAACAGAACATGTCGCTTTTTCGAAATGATCGCCATCATATGTTCTCCATAACGATCCGCGGTTTTCGTCTTGCTGCATGAAACGAGAAAGTCGGAGTCGCAGGACAGAGGGCCGCGGTGAGCGAGCAACAGGGTAGTGCTGCTCATAGGTGCTTCCTTAATATTCCGTGGCGGCCGATCGATTTTGCTCAAGCGGCCGCAAATCTAGCTACGGGCAAAGATCGGCTGGGATCTCAGCGCGTCTGTCGACGGCCGAATCGCCGATCCTCTCAAAGTATGGCAGCATACGAGACCCGTTTGCCGCCGTCTTGCACATTCGAAGCGCGAAATCAGGACACTTACGTCGCTATGGTCAGTTCATTCGGCGATTCTGTCGTTCGCGTTGGCGGTGTTGCCACCGCGACGGCGGAGTCGCCGATACGCCCGCGGAGTCAGTCCCATTTGCCGCTTGAAGCATCGGGTCAGATGCGGTTGATCGAAGAAACCTACGCCACAGGCGATTTCACCGATCGGCCGATCGCTCGTCTCGAGTTGTCGGGCGGCGGCGGAAATGCGCAGCAATCGCACATACTCCCCAATCGAGTAACCAATGTTTCGGCGAAACACGCGACTCAAGTGCATCGCGTGCACTCCGGAGATCTCCGCGAGTCGCGCCAGATCGAAGCGCTCCGCAAAATGGGCATTGATGAACTCGACCGTTCTCGATAGCCACCTGGGGCGTAGCTCGCCGCGCCGCGGCAAAGTGTTTCGGCCGATCATTTCCGCCAGACACAGGACAAGTTCCTCCAACTCGAGTGAGGACTCGTCGGCCGAATTGAAAAACTCTCGCCGGATTCTCCGAGCCAGCGAAAAAACGATCGTCGGGGAGGCCACCATCGCGGCACTCGGCAAGCGCAAGCCGACGTCGTCAGCACGCACTTCGAGCAAATCAAACTCGACGATCAGGCTTCGGGCGCCTCGCGGCGAATATCGATTCGTATGATCGAGCTCGGCAGGCAGATAGAGAAGATCGCCGGGTGCACATTCCAGCACTTCGTGACCGACACCCGTTCTGAATCCGCCTTCGCAGACGATGGTCAGATCCGCATATTCGTGGGCATGCCGCGCCAGAAGTTGATCGTTCGGATGGCTCGACTCGACGATCCTACACCACGCAAACCGACGTTCGCCGAGCGAAGTGCCCAGCGTCAACGGCGCGAAACCCGGCCGTTTGTTCAGAGATCCTCCAGTCATGTCTGTCCGTTTACCTGTTTCACGGATTTGCGATGCGTGGAGCGCGACAAGGTCGATTCTCTTTGAGAGCTTTCGCCCCGTGAACCCCTGATCAGGCCGATCTGTCGCCTGGATTTTGATGTGGGCGTCGGCTCGTGACGCCAATTCTAAGGATTGCCGTGCTATTCGTTCGGCAGAGCCGGTTATTGGACATACAGGGTCAGCGTGAACGTGCGGAACGTCTAAC
>CALKYM010000191.1 GCA_938003525.1 uncultured Planctomycetales bacterium
TCAGCACCAGCGACACCCAGGAAGGCATCCTCTCCCTCATCGAGCGCCGCCCCGCAAAGTTTACGGGCGAGTGACTCGATATGCGTTAGGTCCGGGCAGATTCACTTCACAGAAATCCGCAGTGGCAGCGTCCTGGTCGGCCGCATCGTCACTCTGAGCCGGATTAGCCTGCTATCCGAGCGGCGAAGACAGCAGCTACATTTCAACTCTGATCTGCCCTCTTGGGCATTCAAGTGCACTGGCTGAACGTGCGCCGTTGTCTGTTGGGAACCTCCTTCGCAGCACGGCAGTCCACAGCAAGACCGCAATTAGCATGCATGATCACGCTCGTTGAATGGCACACCCACCAACTTGCTGGTCCGCCGAACACCGAGCAAAACAGGCATCTTCACTTTAGGACCCCGCGCACTTACAGAATCAATTGCGACGTGAATGTAGCAACCCGCCGTAGGGCCGTGCCAAGGAGTAGCCGTAAGAGCATCGGCGTTCCTTGCGCGCGCGAAGGAGGTCCAAGCCCTTCGGCCCAAGCTCTTTTACCGCCCTAATTCCCAGAGCACCCAGCGCCAGCAGGGCGCCGCCGGAGACTCCACTCAGCGCATGGACAAGTTGCTCCACGGTCGCGTGCTGGGTCGCAGTGATGCCAACGCCGGCTAGGTTCAATGTTGAGCGCACCCCGTATTTCTTGGCCTCGTGCTGGTAGTCGGCGGATCGCGATTGATAGCTGTCAAATGCCTTTCGACACAGCTCTTCGAAACTGATGCGGCGAGATTCCGCATCTCTGGCAATCTCATCGACCGTACGGAAGAGATCCGTTCGTGCCTCAAGCGCCCTGCCCCATGCACGTGTTCGAAGCCTCATAACGTCCTTCACGCTAAGCATTGCGAGCTTTTCGTGATCTAGGTACTCCGCCACAATGACGTCATGTAGGCGGCGCAACAGTTTGAGCTGATTGACCGCAGGCGGGTCGGCGCGAATTTCCATTACTTCGCCTGCCCGCTGGTGGAGATATCGAAGTACCGCTACAAGTCCGGCGTCACCTATCAGCAATTGGAGATCGCGGACCTCACTTGTCGCTAAGAATCTCGCGATTAGAGCTACTCTCGCGACAGCGATCTTTTGCAGATACTCTTGCCGGACGGGATCGACGACATTTGGGAACTGCGCGACTTTCGGTGAAAGATTGTCGGCGCCGAACCCAATTCCACGCGTGGCAACTGCTGCGAGTTCATCGACATCCCACTGCCGCAGCCCTGTTCCTTCGACCGTCAGTCCCAGTATCGAAGAATTTGCCGCTAGCGCTCGAAAAAAACGGTATACGGAATCGGGGCGCGGAACACCCCTGCCGAGTGTCACGCGTCCGACAGAACCACGCAGATCTGGCGGTGGCTGTATCGATGGATCGACTAGTACGGCGCCAGCACGGCGGGCGGTCTCCAGCTGCTGCTCAAGTTGTGAGAATGCATCGTCGAATCCATCCGTCTTGCCGAGCGGGACAACATGGTCCGCTCTACCACCCTCCATACTCATTGGAAAACCAGTGATCGCCGCCCAGAAAGCATGTCGAGGAATCACATCACGGTCATCAGGGTTGGGTATGTGGACTCTGTCGAATGACAAGAGTGCCTTCTTGATCTCCTGGACGTCGGGCGGGACCTCTGACGGCACGAGGAGCGCGCTTGCAATCGGTGCGACCATGACTCTGCCCTCAAATTGTTCACGTCAACTCTATACGAGTAGATTCGGCGCAGGGTTCGACACCTCGCGCACTACTTCGTCTACTAACCCAAACGAAACAGGGCGCCTCGCCGAATGCGGGGCGCCCTGTTTGTTGGCGTGAGGTTGCTCGCGGGGGTCCTCCCCGACAGTCCTTTTCGAGCAACCTCCTGAGCTGTTGTTATCCGCGTTTCGTGGCCGCGGCTCAAGTGTTTGTCAGGAGCAACCCATGCTGTTGCCGCAGTTGTGGCACAGGTAACAGTTGCCGTTGCGGACCGTGATCGCGCCGCAGTTGTCGCACGGTGGCGCGTCGGTCTGGAAGCTGGCGAACTGACCGCTGCGATCGTCGCCGGCAACTTCCGGTTTGGTGCTAGCTGTTGCGCCGTTGCTGCTGCTGTGCGCGACGCCGTTACCGTTGGCCGATGGCGCGTGCGACTTCGCGCCGTTGGTCGACGGTTTTGCCGCCGGTGGAGCTTCAGTGGTCGTTGCCGTCGATTCGCTTTCGGCCGCCGTTTCGGGCGCCGCCGGCGAATAACCTTGCTGTGCTTCGCGATAGCCGGGCAGGAACGTGATGCCCAACCAGCGGAAGATGTAGTCCACCAGACTCTTGGCCAGACGGATGTCGGGGTTGGTGGTCGTACCTTGCGGCTCGAACCGCGTGTACGAGAACTTCTTCACGTACACGTCCAGTGGTACGCCGTATTGCAGGCTCATCGAGACGGCCGTGCCAAAGGAGTCCATCAGCCCGCCGATCGTGCTGCCTTCCTTGGCCATGGTGATGAACAGCTCACCGGGGCGACCGTCTTCGTAGAGGCCCACCGTGATATAGCCTTCGTGTCCGGCCACGCTGAACTTGTGTGTGATCGACTGCCGGGTATCGGGCAGCCGTTCGCGACGCGGCGCGGCGGCCATCTTGGCGGCGGCCTTGTCGCCCTCGGTGCTGGTCGAGAGCGGCTGGCTCTCTTTCGAGCCGTCGCGATAGACGGCCAGCGCCTTCAGGCCCAGCCGCCAGCCTTCGAGATAGGCGTCGGCGATGTCGTCGGGCGTGGTCTCTGCCGGCATGTTCACCGTCTTGGAGATCGCGCCGGAAAGGAACGGCTGCGCGGCCGCCATCATGTGCACGTGCGCCCGCCATTCGATGGCCCGGGTGCCATTGCGAGGCTTGAAGGCACAGTCAAAGACATCGACGTGCTGTTCCTTAAGCTCCGTCGCGCCTTCGATGGTTTCCTTGCCATTGATGTAGTCGACGATCGCCTTCTGCTCGAGCTCGCTGTAGCCGAGCGTTTCCAGCGCCAGCGGAACGGCGCGATTGACGATCTTGAGCATGCCGCCGCCGGCGAGCTGCTTGTACTTCACCAGCGCGATGTCCGGCTCGATGCCGGTCGTGTCGCAATCCATCATGAAGCTGATGGTCCCCGTCGGCGCGAGCACGGTGGCCTGCGCGTTGCGAAAACCGAAACGCTGGCCTTCTTCGAGCACCTCGTCCCACAGTCCGGCGGCCGCTTCGCGGAGGTAGACGGGGCACTCTTCGTCGATGCGATCGACGGCCTCGCGGTGCATCTGCATCACGCCGAGCATCGGCTCGCGGTTCTCGGCAAAGCCGTCGAACGGTCCCACCGCCGAAGCCAACTCCGCGCTGGTCAGGTTCGCGGAACCGTGCAACAGCGCCGTGACTGCGCCGCACACGCCGCGAGCGGCGGGCGAATCGTAGGCCAACCCCGAGGTCATCAACAGCGTGCCGAGATTCGAGTAACCCAGACCCAGCGGACGGAAGCGATGACTGTTGGCCGCGATCCGCTCGGTGGGATAACTGGCGTGATCGACCAGAATCTCCTGCGCGATGAAGAACACCCGGCAGGCATCGCGGAACCGCTCGACGTCGAACGTGCCGTCGTCGCGGCGGAACTTCATGAGGTTGATGCTGGCCAGGTTGCACGCCGTGTCGTCCAGGAACATGTATTCCGAGCACGGATTCGAAGCATTGATGCGGCCCGAGTTGGGGCACGTGTGCCAGCGATTGATGGTCGTGTCGTACTGCACCCCCGGATCGCCGCAGTACCAGGCGCCTTCGGCCATCTTGGCCAGCACCTCGCGGGCCGGGTACGAGGGTCCTTCGTGCTGCTCATCGGTCACCCAGCGAGTGGTCCACGGCTTGTCTTCGACGACGGCCTGCATGAAGTCGTCGGTGACGCGGACCGAGAGATTGGCGTTTTGGAACAGAACGGAGCTGTAGGCTTCGCCATTGAAGTTGGCGTCGTAGCCGTTCTGAATCAGGATTCGGGCCTTCTTCTCTTCTTTGGCCTTGGACTCGACGAATTCGAGAATATCGGGGTGCCAGACCTTGAGCGACTGCATCTTGGCGGCCCGGCGCGTCTTGCCGCCGCTTTTCACCACGGCGGCGATCTGGTCGTAGACCCGCATGAACGACAGCGGGCCGGAAGGCTTGCCGCCCCCGCTGAGCTTCTCCCGGTGCGAGCGCAACGTGGAGAGATCGGTACCCGTGCCCGATCCGAACTTGAAGAGCATGGCCTCGCTGCGGGCCAGCTCCATGATGTCCTCCATGTTGTCCTGCACGCTCTGAATGAAGCAGGCCGAACCTTGCGGGTATTCGTAGGGGTTCTCGGGTCGGCGGACAGCCCGGGCTTCGGGATCCCAGTGCCAGTTGCACTGCGCGCCGCGGACCTTGTAGACGTGCCAGAGACCGACGTTGAACCAGACCGGCGAGTTGAACGAACCGTGCTGGTGTAGGCAGAGCCAGGAGAGATCGCGATAGAACCGCTCGCCATCTTCGGCTGAGGCGAAATAGCCGTCGGCCACACCCCAGTCGGCGATGGTCCGCGTCACGCGCTCGATGAGCTGGCGGACACTCTTCTCGCGTTCGGGAGTACCGTTCTCGCCGTAGAAGTACTTGCTGACGACGACGTTGGTGGCCAACTGCGACCAGGTCGTGGGGATCTCGCAGTCGTGCTGCTCGAAGAGCACCTCGCCGTCTTCGCCGCGGATGGCGGCACTGCGCGGTTCCCACTCGACGGTGTCATAGGGCGTCTCGACCTCGGGCGGACAGAACGTCGCCGCGTGCGCGAGACCGCGGTTGAACCGGCGGGACGGGGGTGCAGACACTTCACCAGCCACGGTAGACGACTCGCGCGCGAAACCAACCGTCGTGTCAGCCATCGGTCACCTCCATGCAACTGCCAGAGATTCAGGCGTCCAGCCCTAGGTCACTATACGGACGTATAGCACTGCCCACTTGAGCGACGCTCAATTCGCCGGATCGACGGGCCAATCCGGCCCCAACCCACGCGGCCGGTGATGTAATCGGCCGAGAAGGCCATTTACACCAATATATTGTGGTCGAATTGCCAGCGACCACAACATACAGGCGTGAGGGGAGATGATACCGCTTTTCCCGGGCGCGTCAATCACTTTCCGAGGAAATTCGTAAGTCTTTTTCCAAATTGAACTTACGAACCAATCAATGGCAACGCCGCAGCGGCCCCACATTGCTAGCAAAACTCAAACACACTCGTCAAGCACCGGTAACTTTCGGCGGCGTTGAGGCCTGTTTGCGACTCAATCACGGGATTCCGTGGCGATTTGTCGCGGGTCAGACTTCGGGGGTCGATTCATCGGCCGGTCGCGGCTTGAAGTCGGGCCGAACGAGCATCGTGCAGAGTTGTGTGGCGAGGAACGCGACTCCCAACAAAGCGAGCCCGAGCCGCGTGTACTTGGCCAGGGCTTGCGCGTCGTAGATCGTCTCCAGACCGAATCCGCCCTTGAGAACGCAGGCCAAGTAAGCGACGCCAAACAACGCCGCGCCGATGAAGCCGCTCCGCCACCTCGATTGCGGCGACGCGGCCGCGACGATGGCGACGCAGGTCACGAGAAGATACGCGCCCAAGAGGACGAAGTGATTCGTCCGCGCCGACTCCCAGGCCATGCGGTAGACGGCAAACACCGCCGCGCATGTCGCCACCGCCATCAAGAGCGTGGAGAGCGTCCACTTCATCGGGTTGTCTCAGTGCGCGTCTGGGATTCCGTGAGGCTCCTCGAGGGTTGGCCACTATCGTATCGTTGCCGATGCGCCAGTGTCCGGGCGATGCACTTTATACGGTTGCTTAAGAGCGCTGCACTTCGACGTTCGAACGTTCAGCGATCTCGTGGACGAAGCGATCGAAGTCGTCCTCGTTGGCGAAAGTGCGGCGGGGGACGATGAAGGCCTCGACACCAGATACGTAGACGAAAAGGTAGTCGGGCGTAACCGCGATCTTTTCAACGGCAGCCCATTTTCGGAATGTATCTCCGGAATCCTGTTTTTCACGGATGCCATCGTCTTGCAAAGACAACGCGGTGCGACCGTATTGGCCCGCCTTGCAGCCTTCTTGAAACATTCGGCGTGACGTTCGGCGCACGCTCCATCTCCAGCAAGCAAAGAAAACGAGCAGACCGATCAACGGCCCAAGCAAGAGCGGCCAGATATCTACGGCGGTCTCGAGCACAGGGTCCTCCGTCTCGAGCAAGATCGCCGCCGGAAGCATCAGGGCGATAGCGAGAAACATGAACGCACATCCCAAACGCTGTCGGCGAATCGTCGGCGAGTTCGTATTGTGAAATAGCGCGTAGTCCGCCAGGTCGTCGGGGGTGAGTTCGTATGAAACGTTCATGGCCACCCAGGCGTCACTCCAAACGCGTTGTCGACAGCCTCGCTCAATGAAGCAGACAAGCGCGATCCATCGTACGGAATCGTCTAGTCGGAAACATGTTCATAGTGGATCGCATGTTGCGCCTGGACCGGCGAGTAAACCTGTTCGCACTGCCCGCAGGCGGTGCCGGGCTGGGGAAGTTCGTGGAAGCCGCAGTAGCCGCACTGGCCGTGGGCAATGCGTTCGGAAAAACGGGTGCGCAATCGCCGTAGCTCTTCGAGAAAACGCGCTATCTCCCGATGACCGTCTTCTGTCTGCGTAATCACCAGCGACACGTTCGTACCGTACGGCGTCATTTGGCAGCGTTCGTTTTGCCACGACTGCGGCTGCACAGTTGTCTGAATCAGGTTGCCGATCTCTTGCAGCCGAGATGCGGTGGTCGCACCGTCGGGCAGCGGCAAGACCAAGTCAGCCACCTGATACAGGACCGAATACACCACCGTGGCGCTCAACTGCAGGTCCCTGGCGTCGTTCCCCGCGTTGTAGCCCGAGCGGTAGCCGCCCAGAAACCCGGCCACGCACAGCATCAAGAAGATCAACGTCCCCACGCTGAACTGCAGCCATCTCTGGCGGAGGGTCATGGGAAGCTCCTTCTTCGTGCTGCGTGGCACAGGGATCACGGCGGCACGCACGGGGTGCGGTGCCCTACGTTCGTGCCTCAGCAGAGCCGATGCGGCTGTTCCAGTCCAGGCCGCCGGGGAGATCTGCGTTGGCGTACTCGATGTGGATCACGCGGCGGTGGCTGGCAGACTGCGAGGCGCTGGATGCGTGTAGCGTGAGGGGGCACATCGTGATGACGCCGCCGCTGGACACGGTGCACGTGACGATCGGGCCGCGTTGTTTCCACCCGACGATTTCGTCGTCGAGCCAGCCGTGGCGGTGGGAGCCGGGAATGACGCGTAAGGGACCGTTGTGCTCGCCGCAATCATCGAGGTGCACGCGGACGGCCAACATGCGGGCCAGCACTTCGGCCGGCGGCTGCGCCTGCCACACGCCGGCTTTCTGCGACCACGCCACGAAGCCCGGCATATCGTGTCGCGCGGCAACTGAGATCACGCTGTCCTGATGCCACCCCAACGCCCAGTTGGCGTCCGGCACCTTGTCGAAGAAGATCGCCCGCACGGCGAACGCCCCTTCGCCCAGCACCGGCGTGACGAACCGCCGAATGTGCGGTTCGGTCGCCAATTGCCGAACCCGCGGGCAGACCTCCAACAGGTTTCGCACGCCGTAGACGCCCCGCTTGCGGCGGATCGCCTCGCCGGCTGGCAGTGCGGAGACTGCGGCGCTTAGATCTTCGACTTCGTCAATGGAGAGGACTTCGTTGAAGACTGCATAGCCGTCGCGGTGGAAGTCTGCGGCGTATCGGTTTGCACCTGCCGCATTTGTCGGAAACGCATGGGCGTCGCTGCTTAGAGAATGAACGCCATCCATCGTGCGCGCCTCAAAGGTTCAAGATTCTCGCCCCGGCACGTAGCTCGTCGGGACGACTTTGGCGGACATGACGCCGAGCGAGA
>CALKYM010000192.1 GCA_938003525.1 uncultured Planctomycetales bacterium
GTCTAACTTTTCCGGGGACTGACGTCCCCGGCTCAGGTTCGAGTTTCGACGAACACTCCGTCCCGTTTTGTTGGCGTTGCTCGTGCTGAGCACGCGGGGTGCGGTGAACTAGGCGCGCGTCGATCATCGTCCACCTGGCAACGACAGGACTTTCCTGCCGGCCGCTTTGACGTTCCGGTCACTGGTTGCAGCGAACCACCACAACCAGCGCCCGCTAGCACACCCGATGCCCCTGGCTCGTCAGCCAACAGCCCACGTGTCGCAGCGAGCAACGTCCAACGCGTTCGGTTCTAACCGGAGGGTGTCAGATTTCCAAATGGATTTTCTTGCAATGCACCTGCGGAAAAACGCGTCATGGCGCGCGCCGTCCAACAGTTCCTGTTGCGGGCCGATCTTTCTCGACACCCACCGTGTGCTACCGCACAATATCGCCGGGGGGCGGATGCGTTCTGCTGATACTTGCTACTCAAATCGAGGAGTTTGGAAATGCGTTTTTCCGTTTCCGCGCTTGTGGTTGCCGGCGTCACGCTGGCTGGTTCGACATGGGCGACGGGCGCCGAACCTGCCCCCGAGGAGAAGACCGGCATCAAGGTCGGCGATCGCGCGCCGGGCTTCGCACTTGAAGATCAGGATGGCGAGGAGCGCACGCTGTCGGGCTTGCTGGAAGATGGTCCACTGGCGGTGGTGTTTTATCGTTCGGCCGACTGGTGACCGTTCTGCAAGCGGCAACTGGTTCAGTTGCAAGCCGAGCTGGAGCAGATCAACGCTGCCGGTTTGAACGTGGTGGGCATCAGCTACGATTCGATTGAAATCCTGAAAGAGTTCACCGAAGAGAAGACGATCACCTTCCCGCTCCTCTCGGACCCCGACAGTCAGACGATCGCCGCCTACGCCATTCGCAACCAGGAGACGAAAGGCCAGACGTTCGGGGACATCAACCTCGACGGCGTGCCCTATCCCGGCACCTACATCATCAACACCGACGGCGTCGTGCGGGCCAAGCTGTTTCTCGAAGGATACCGCGCACGGCACTCGGTCGAGGAACTGATCGAGGCGGCGGCTGTTTTGGAAGAGTGACGGCGCGTCGACTCCGCCGCGAGCAGAGCATGCGCCGTCGCGCTACACTCACGCTGCGGTTTTGATGCCGACGACCGCTTACCCAGCCGGCGCTTCGGCGGGCTCGATGAAACCGTCGGCATCGCTGTCGAGTTGATCGAATTGATCGGGAGTGCCGAGGAATTCCCCGGGGCCGATCTCGCCGTCGCCGTTGGTGTCCATGGCGCGAAACCACGGCGGTGCGCCGAGAGTGTTTGATGTTTGCGATGGTGCCGGTGGCGGCGTTCCGAGCATTGCCTCATCGCCTGTTCCCAGATGAACGGAGAGCGTGAGGCGATCGCTGAAGTCGCCGGTCCGCAACCGGCCATCGCCGTCGACATCGAGCGTTTGCAGCGTTTGTGTACTCGCAGCCAACTCGCGGGGCGCGATCCGCCGGTCGCCGCTGGTGTCGAGTGCGGCAAAGAGACTGTCGGCGCCGTCGTCGATGCGAACCGTCCACTGGAGCCCGGCTACTGTTGCGCGATGCCGCAGCCAGTCGGCGAACTCGTCGCGCGAGACCTGTTCGTTTGTGTCGGCGTCGATGAACGGGAGCTGCGCATTCGCAGCGCTGCCGGCGAGCTCGTCCTCGTCGAGGTAGGTGTTGCCGTCGCGGTCGAGCCGGGCGAACGCGCGTTCTAGGGCGTCATCGTCGGCCGCAGGTCGATGATCGGCAGCGCTGGCGGTCGTGGATAGTCCGGCGATCTCGAAGCGGAGCGGCTCGCCGGTATTGGACGTAGCGGGTTCGTCGGCCGACAAGGATGCCAGTTGCTCGTCGACGATGTGCGACGTGACGGCGACGTGCGGCGCGGCGCGGTGGCTGTCGCCGAGCATGTCGAAGTGGGCGTCGAGCGTCAGATGCGGTGTGACGTCGAGCAGATGGCGGAGCTCTGAGCTGAGCAGACGCCCGCTGGCGTTGGAGTCGAGCTGGGTGAAGAGCGCGATCATTAGCGGCGCTTCGCCCACCGCGACGCGCCCGCCAACCAGATACTCTTCGTCGAACGCATACAGCAACAGGTCCCAGTCCGTTGAACGCGCCAGCGGCTGGGCCTGAGCATAGTCGGGCGCTGAGGTATACATCTCGCTCGTCTCCGACGGCTCGTCGCCGCGAGCAATGGCCAGCGCTTCGGCGATCTCGGCAGCAGTGATCACACCGTCGTCATCCATGTCGCAGGCGGCCAGCGCAGCGGGAGCCGTCGTCAACTCATCGGCGCTCAGCACCGCGTCGCCGTCGCCATCGAGCAGTTGCCAGGTTGGCGCTGAGGCGACCGATGGCTGTTGGGTGGCAGCGGCCGTTTCCAGCCAATCGCCGTCCTGATCGCTGCGCGGTGCGATGAAGACCGCCAACTCATCGATGTCCGCCAGCCCATCGCCGTTGGTGTCCCAGCGACTTTCGGGAGAGGCGGACATGCTTTCGTCATCGTCGCCCTCGATTGGGTTGCCGTACCATCCTGCCGCCACACCCGGATCGTCGAGCACGTCACTCCATGCGAGCGACTCTTGTCCGTCGGCTTTGAGATCGATCAACATGCGTGCCGCGATGAGTGTCGCGTAGCCTTCGGCGGGCCACGCACCAACTCGGGCGGTTACGTCGACAATCAGGGGGCCCTGCGAAGTGAATACGAGAAGTCGTCGTGGCGAGGGGTCCGGGACGGGCATCGTGTTGAAGACGTCCGCCGCAGGAGGCACACGCTCGTCATCGGGGGTTTCAACTCCAGTGGTAGCCGCAGCGGTCGCGTCTTCACTTGATGCGGCACTTTCATTCGTGGCGTCGGCGTGCGGGATTGCTGATGCCTCGGCGCCGGTCGTATTCGCGTCGCGTGATGACGACGAACTCTGAGTCGACCAGCAACCAGGCATGCTCGCGATCAACAAGAGAAAGACGGCGGGCAGCGCGGTGAATCGTCGGCGCCCGCCATGTCGTCGATCGGCCGCCGGGTTGTCAGGCCAGCAGCGCATCGATGGGGTTTCCTTCGGCGATGCGAATGGGGCGGCCGAGCTGCGCGTGGTTTTCGGTGCCGGGATCGATGCCCGTGGCGCGGCAGAGCGTCGCCAGCACGTCTCCCACTTCAACGCGATCAGAAGCGACCTCCATGCCGTCGTCGCTGGTGCTGCCGTAGGCCTGACCGCCGCGAATCCCGCCGCCGGCGAAAACGCAGGTCCAGGCAGCGGGGAAGTGGTCGCGTCCGGCGTTGCCGTTGATGCGCGGCGTGCGACCGAATTCGCCCATCCATAAGAAGGTGGTCGTCTGCAGTAGGCCGCGGTCGGCCAAATCGTCGAGCAGCGCACTCCAGCCGGCATCCAGTTCGCCACAGAGCCGCCGAACGACGTCGAAGTTGTTGGCGTGCGTGTCCCAGTGCGTATCGCCGCCCTCGAAGTCGCCCAGCGTCACTTCAACGCAGGGAACGCCGATTTCGATCAGTCGCCGCGCCAGCAGACAACCCTGGCCGAAGCGGCCGGCGCCATAACGCTCGCGCACCGCGTCGGGTTCTTCGGACAGCTCGAAGGCGGCGCGGGCCGGACTGCGCAGCATGCGTTCCGCGCGACGGTAGGCAGTATCGTGTGCCAAAGCGGCGGGCACTTGTCGCCCGGCGAGGAACTCATCTTGTAGGCCGCGCCACAGATCGCGGCGGCGGGATACCGTTTCAAGGGAGATGCCGGCGGGCAGCTCCAGCGCGTCGACACCAAGTCGTGCATAAGGTGACCCATCGGCGGGCTGTTCGTCCTCGCCATTTTGAGCGCGAGCGGCGACGACCAGCGGTGCGTGTGCGGGTCCGAGAAAACCGGGACCGTAAGCGTCGCGGCCGAACTGGTCGAAGGGCGCGATCGTTACGTAGGCTGGCAGGTCGCTGTCCGCGTCGCCGAGTTCTTTCGACAGGGACGAACCGATTGCCGGATAGGTGATCGGACCGCCGGGCGGCTGGCCGGTGCGCATCAGGAACGTGCCGCGGCGATGATCGCCTTCTTTGGTCGACAGCGAGCGGACGATGGCCAGATGTTCGGCGCGGCGGGCGAGTTGCGGGAGATGCTCGCTGATGCGTAATCCGGCGACGCTGGTTTCGATCTCGTTGAACTGCCCGCCGTTGGCGTGGTCGGGCTTCATGTCGAACGTATCGATCTGGCTGGGCCCGCCGTTCATCCACAGCAGCACGCACTGCCGCCGCTCGGACTGGCGATGGGCCGCGCCCGCCCAGGCGGGAAACCACCCGCTGCCGCTGGCGCCCAACAGTGACAACCCCGTGTAGCGCAGCAGCGTGCGGCGATCGAGTGTACGCCCAGCCAGCTTCTTTCGCCTGCGAGACATGGCTACAAGTTTCCGTTCGTGCGAGGTGAAACCGCCGGGCTGATGGCGGCGGGTCAGTGATTGAGCAGGAACTCGCCGTTGTTGAGCAGCGCCCAGAGCACGTCGGCAAGCGCCGCAGCGCGGTTACCGTCGTCCGACTCCTCGATGAAGGCTCGCGTCGAATCACGTTCTTGCTCGCTTGGTAGCCGGGTCAACGTGGCGAGGTAGAGTATTTCGAGCCGCTCGTCATCGTCGAACAGCGGCGCCGCGAGCGACTCGAGCAGCCGGCTTCGGTTGGGGTCGCAAGCGGCGGCGATCAGCTCTCCGTTCATCAGCAATAGCGCCTGCGGTACGCCCAGCTCAAACTGCGCGGCATCCTGACTTCCTGAGCCGAGCTGCGCGACGAACTGTTGACGGCGCGGATCGGCCAGGCCCCCAACTGCTGCCGACTCATCTGTGGCAGGTGGCGCGTCGAGCATCCAGGCGAGCGCGTCGTAGATTTGCTCGGGCGTGAGTGGTTTGACTGCCATCGCCGCGAACAGCTCGGGCGCGACGTCGTATGGGGTGCGGCTAGAGAGTTGATAGGCCTGCGTTCGCATCAGCACGCGAAACAGTTCGCGGAGATCGAAGCCGCACTCGATGAAATACTCGCCCAGTTCGGCGAACAGTTGAGGATGACTGGGAGGGTTGTTCGCGCTCAGGTCGTCGACCGGCTCGACCAGCCCGCGACCAAAGAGATGCTTCCAGGCCCAGTTCACGGTGGCCCGGGCAAGATAGGGGTTTTGCTGCGAGACCGTCCAGATGGCCAACTGACGGCGGCGCGAACCTCCCAGCGTCTCTTCGCTGCGCGGCGTGCCTGGATACTTCGGCGGCACGATCGTTTCGGTGTCGGGCAGGCGGACTTCGCCCTCGGACTCGTCAATCAGTTGCACCGCGCCGGCCATGGCCGGACCGCTACGCAACCGCGCAAAGAAGGCCGCGTAGCCCCAGAAGTCATCTTGGGTCCAGTGGTCAAAAGGGTGATCGTGACATTGGGCGCAGCCGATTTGCAGACCGAGAAAGAGCTGCGCGGTTTTGGTGGCGAGTTCTTCCGGCTTGAGCTCCAACGCCGTGTAGAACAGCGCGGGGCCCTGCTCGCCGCCTCCGGTCGAGACGAGCAAGTCCGCCACCAGGTTGTCGAATCGCTGATTGCGGGCGAATTGCCGGCGGAGCCAGCGGTGTACTCCCAACACGGCGCCCATCTGTTCGGCATCCGCCCCGCGCGACAACATGCGGTGTTGCCACACCGTGGCCAGGTGCTGCGCATGCCGTGGCGAGGCCAGCAGTTGTTCGACGAGTCGCTCGCGCTTGTCAGGCGAAGCGTCGGCGAGAAAGCGGCGGGCCTGACTGACCGTGGGTAGCGTTCCAACCAGATCGAGATACGCGCGCCGCAGGAATGCGGCGTCGTCGACCGGTTCGGCGGGTTCAACCTCGGCGGCCTGCCACTGTTCGGCGAGAAGCTCGTCGATGCGCTCGACCATGGCCTGACGGCCATCGTCGACTTGAGCGCATACGGCGGATGGCCCGACGAGAACGAGCAGCGTCGCGATGATGAGCCGGAGGACCATCCGGTTTCTCCCGCCTGCAACCTAAAGCGGAGTGGGACGCGGCGACCTTCATCATACCGCTCGCTGGGCGGCGGCGAAAAGTTTATGTAGGCGAGATACGTCTCAACGACCTGCCGCGGTGCCATGCGGACGAGGCGGGAGCCGGCTGACTACAATCCCGGGATTTCACGGAGTTTAGGCGGCCGGGCAGCGCACGCGGGCAGCAGAAGCCCTCGCGACGACGTATGTTACGATGGCAAGCAACGGCTGCGTTCGCGTGAAGCCCGAATGTTCTACGTAGCGTCGCAATGAGCATCATTCTGTTCGAAGACGATCACGTCAGTCGCCTGCACCCGGCTTCGTTGGGGCGGCCGGCGTTCGCCATCAGCGTCGGTAGCTATCGGTTGTTCGACCTGGTGGCCGATCTGGGCTTGCCGACTTCCTGTGTGGTGCGGCCCCATCTGCGCGAGATTCACACGGCCGACTTTCCGGATCATTCTCACGACCATCAGGCGCTGAGGGGCTCCCGCTTGCTGGTGAACGCCCGGCTGGTGCCGGAAGTCGCCGCACTGGAGAAGTTGCGCGCGTTGTGGAACAAAGGACGTCCCTGCCTGGCTCTGGAAAAGGGACACGTCGTCGCCGCGTTGTTGTCGGCCGAGCACCGTTTGCCACTGCTGGAACCGTCGGCAGACGACCTGGCCGGCGAGTTGAAGCAGTTCGATCTGGAGCGAATCGAACTGGGGCTGTCGTTGCTCGAGTATCCGCACGACATCGTGCGGCATCATTTGCGAACGCTGCGCGCGAACATCGAGCATCGGCTGGCGACCGGGAACTACGAAGAGCTCGCCGAGGGCGTGTTTGCCGCCGCCGGCGCGCAGCTCGGCCAGCACACGGTGACCGACACGGGTGAAGGCCCCATCGTGCTGGAGGCCGGCGCGCGGGTCGGTCCGCACTGTTTATTGAGCGGGCCGGTACACATTGGCCCCGGCGCGCGGGTGATCGAGCACGCAGCCATCAAGGATTGCGTCGCCTTGGGACACACGACCAAGATCGGCGGCGAGATCGAGGCCTCCGTCGTCGAACCGTATACGAACAAGCAGCACCACGGATTTTTGGGCCACAGTTATCTGGGCAGTTGGATCAATCTCGGCGCCGGCACCTGCAACAGCGACCTGAAGAACACTTACGGCAACGTGAACATGGACTACCACGGCGAGCGCGTCGCGACGGGGATGCAGTTCGTGGGGTGCTTCATGGGCGACTATGCCAAGAGCGCGATCAACACGGGCATCTTCACCGGCAAGACGGTCGGCGCGTGCAGCATGCTGTATGGATTTGTGACCACCAACGTGCCGAGCTTCGTCAACTACGCACGTTCGTTCGGGCAAGTGACTGAGACTCCCGTCGAGGTGATGATTCACACGCAAGCGCGGATGTTCGCCCGCCGCAACGTATCGCAGCGCCCCTGCGACGCGCAGCTCCTGCGCGACATGTACGAGCTGACACGCGCCGAGCGACAAATGGGCGACGAGCCACTGTCGTTCTAGTTCAACGATCATCAGAGTCCCCGTGCGCGAGCCCCTGTACGCCTGCTGCGGGCTGGGTAGACTGGGCACATCGCGTCATCGGCGTTTGGTGGTCACGAGAGCGAGTTTCAACACCCAGTTCGGTCGGGGCCGGGTGCCACTGCTAGCTCGTCTAGCAGTGCCCCTCGCCAGATTCTCACTGCTGGACAAGCCAGCAGTGGCACCCGAGTTTGGTATTGGATGGAGCTCGACACACGGGGAGGCGCCGCGCGATCAAGTGTCCTGAAGCCCGCAGTAACACTTCGCTCTCTACGCACTTCGCGATGCACATCGGCAGCGCCTACGGACCTGAACGTTTCGGCCTTTCGTTTGAACTGTTCCCGCCCAAGACGGAGAAAGGCGAGCAGGAACTGTTTCGTCATTTGGCCGAGCTGATGGCGTTCGGACCCAGCTTCGTGACGTGTACTTACGGAGCCGGTGGTTCGACACGCGAGAAGACGCTCGACATCGTTTCGCGCGTTCGCGACGAGCACGGCTGTTCGGTGGCCTCGCATCTGACGTGCGTGGCCGCCACGGCCGATGAGCTGCGGGCTTATTTGCGCGAGGCGACCGCCCGCGGCATTGAGAACATCGTCGCTCTGCGTGGCGATCCCCCGCGAGGTGACACTGAGTTCCGCGCCGTGCCAGGTGGGCTGCACTATGCCAACGAGTTGGTGACGCTGATTCGCGCGGAGTTCCCCAGTTTCGGCGTCGCCGTCGCCGGATACCCGGAGACGCACGTCGAGGCGCCCAGTGCGGAGGTCGATCTTGATAATCTCAAGCGTAAGGTCGATGCCGGCGCGGACGTGATCATCACGCAGTTGTTTTACGACAACCGGGACTTCTTCGACTTCCAGCGGCGGGTGCGCAAGGCGGGAATTCAAGTGCCGGTGGTGCCGGGCCTGTTGCCGGTGACTAATCTGTCGCAGATTCGACGCATCACGTCGTTGTGTGGCGCGCGATTGCCCGAGCCGTTCACGAAGAGCCTGGAACGCTACGCCGACGATCCGGAGGGTCAGTTCGCCGTGGGTGTCGAACACGCAACCGCGCAAACCCGGGAGCTGATCGAAGCCGGCGTGGCCGGGATTCATTTCTACGTGCTGAACAAGTCGCGGGCCACGGCGCAGATCTTGAGTAGCGTCACGCTGCCGGCCTGAGACGCTGTTGGCGGTGACCGCCGTGCGGTTCTCCGCGAAAGGTCGCGAGATTTTCCTGCAGGCATGTTACGGAGTGGATGAATCGAGTCGGATGCTCGATACGAGTATTGGGTGGCCGTTTGGCCACACGGCGTTCGGTGCAGGCATTGCTAGCGGCGCGGCAGTTGCGACCAGCTCGGGTTGACCTGCGGCGGCTGGCTTCGCTAAGCACTTCGCCTCAGGAAATCCGCCTGGACTGGCGCAGGCGACTTGTTGCGGCCCGCTCTGAGATTGTTGTCGAGTCGACTGCCCAGTAGCTGCCTATCAGGCAGGCACGGAGGCAGTCTATGCAACTGCCCGGCTACGAGTCGCGCGACTCTGCGGCCGCCTTGCGGCGGCGCGTGCTGATCGTCTCCTCGGTCGGCGCTGTGGCGGGGCTTTGTTTCGCGGCAGGAATCGACGCGCTCTGGCAACATGCTCACGCGGACGTACCGAGGCCCTATCGGGCGGGCTCGGGCGCCTTGCTCGCGCTGGCGGGGCTGTGGCAGTTTCGCGTGGCGTTTTTTCTGTGGCGGCGTGACGCCGAGTACGCGCGCGTTACGACCGAGCGGATGGGGTGGATCGCGCGCTGGTTTCTGGTCGGCGCGACGTTGGCCTATTGTGTTGCCTTGGCGTTGGGGCCCGACCCGCACTTGCGCTACGCGGTGCGCGCCACGTGGGCGCTGGCCTACACAGCGCTGTTGTTGTGCGTCGTGTCGCCAGTCGGTGCGCGGTGGCAACAACATCGACACGGTTTGCGACGTGGTCGGCGTCTGGCTGGCCGGCTGGTGGCCGGTGTGGCAGTCGTCGTGGCGGCCGAAGCGGCGCTACAGGGCTATGCCTGGTTCAGCAACCGATCGAACGAGGCCGCTTGGCTGGTGCGGCGGCAGGCGCATCTGCCCGGTTCGCAGTGGCATGATCAGTCTGTCAATCAACAAGGCTACTGCGATCAGGAGTTTGCGGCGCAACGGCAGCCTGGCGTATTTCGGATTGCGGCGCTGGGCGATTCGACCGCACTGGAGAACGAGCTTGGCGCGCGTTACTTGCAGCGGTTGGAAGAACAACTGGCTGCGACGGAGATTTACAACTTCGCGCTCCCGATGCTGGGGCCGCGCGAGTACGCGGCGCAAGTTGCGTCGGACGTTTGCCATTGCCGGCCTGACTTGGTGTTGTTGTTCGTATCGGTCGCCGACGACATCACGCAGCCGCTGGCCGGACCGAGTGACTTCGACTGGCGGAGCGTGCAGCTCTGTCAGTGGGGGTTGCGGTGGCTCGCGCCGGCAGGCAGTTCGTGGCATGGACGGCGCCCACTTGCTGCGTCTGCCGGCACGGGATCGCTCTCCGCCGAACTGCGCGCGCCCGAGCTGCGCGTCTGCCTGCGGCCCATGCCCGAGACGGTCAGCGCGCAGTGGTCCGACGCGCTGGCCGCCCTGCGTCGCGCACACGCGGTCTGTTGCCGCGACGGTGTCGCATCGGCGTTGGTGTTGGTGCCCGCCGGGTTTCAGGTGGTAGCCAACGGGGGCGATTCGGCGGTGAGTTGTGCATTTGTGCCGGCCGAGCAACTCGATCTCGAACTGCCTCAGCGGCGCCTGCTCGCATTTGCTGCCAGAGAACAGTGGCCTGCGCTCGATCTGCTGCCAGCCATGCGCCGAGCGCATTCGATGATCGCGCGAGCTGACGATACCGTGCCCGACCAGCCCGATGAGTCAGCAACCCGCGCAGTAGCCAGTTGGGTGCGTCAACACTTCGCCGACGAGTACGTGCAAGCCACGACGATCGACGCGCCGACTCCCGGCGATCAGATGGCCAGCGCCGAGCGGTAGTATCGCGAGCGCATCTTGAAACCTCGTTCGCACTTGTCGGGACGACGTGTCTTGCCGGACGGATCGCCTGCGCGCGATCAGGCATGACTAACTGCATTCATCCGCACAACCGGTCCGAAAACATGGCGGCTCTTCCCAATCACCGCTGTGAGTCGGACTTGATGGATGGCAAACGGTCGATCCAATCAGGGGACGCCCCGATTTCTCGGGAATGCGAGAGCCGATGGATCGACTCGACCGACAGCATGGCGGCTGCCGCCGCGCCGATACGCGCTCGCTCGCTACCTTGCCGGCGTCTGCCCGATCGTCGTCAGCGCGCGCATGGGATGCTCTGCGACGGAGCGCGCGCTTTGAGTTGGGCGTGGCGATCGTTCTCGTGAGCCTCCTCGCCGCCGGGTGTTCGCATCACTGCGCGACCACTCGACAGGCAACGTCGCCCTGTGCCACGACGTGCTGTCGCGAGTTTTGCTGCCTGCACGTCGAGATCATTCGCGGGCTGGGCGGCTATATGCCGGGGAGCGACCGGTTGCAGGAGCGCCTGGCTGCCTGTGGGATTTCCTCGAACATCTCCTGCGGCATCCATGCACGCCGTGTGGCCGAAGAGATCCTGGCACGCCGCAAGGGCGGCAACTGCTGTCCGATCGTGCTGATGGGCTACGCGACGGCGGGCGGCGGCACGATGGTGATTGCCGACCAACTGGCCGAGCACGGGATGTGCGTCGACGCAGTGATCCTGCTGGAACCCTCGTTCTTCGAGCCGGTGCGGAGCAATGTCCGCTACTGCTTCGTCGCCTACAAGCCGGAACCGCTGCAACAGTGGAACCCCATCATGCGCGGGCTCCCCGTGCGCGTTGAATCACCGGCGACCCTGGTCCGGCTGGTCAACCTGGAGAACATTGACCCCGGCAACCGGCTGGACGATCACAATCACCTGACGATCACGACTGATGAATGGGTCCAACAGCTCCTCGTCGCGCAGGCCGTCGCGGTGTTCAGGAGCGGCTATATGCACTGATACGGCGTAGCTGTCCCTGACGCCTTCTTGTCCGGTCTTCAAGTCCCGCCCAGCGCGTCGACGCCATCGACGAATCCGGCTAGCACGCTGGCGCGTTGGGGATGTTGGAGTTTGCGGACGGCCTTGGCTTCGATCTGCCGGACGCGTTCGCGGGTGACGGAGAAGATCTTACCGACCTCTTCCAGGGTGTAGGCGTAGCCGTCGGCCAGGCCGTAGCGGAGGCGAATGATCTCGCGCTCCCGATAGTTGAGGGCTTCTAGGGCGTCCGAGATTCGCTGGCTGAGGGCCTCTTGATTGATGTCGCGGAGCGGATCGACCTCGGATTCGTCCTCGACGAATTCGCCAAAGAAGCTGTCGTCGTGTTCGCCGATGGGCTGATCGAGAGAGAGCGGCTGTCGCGTCATCTTCAAGACGCAGCGGGTTTCCTCGATCGAAAGCCCGGCGGCTTTGGCCGTCTCCTCGACGCTCGGCTCGCGGCCATGCTCTTGCACCAGATCGCGGGTGACGGTGCGAACGCGGCTCATGGTTTCGATCATGTGCACCGGGACGCGGATCGTGCGACTCTGGTCGGCGATCGCCCGGGTGATAGCCTGGCGAATCCACCAGGTGGCGTAGGTCGAGAACTTGTAGCCGCGCTGATGCTCGAATTTATCGACGGCCCGCATCAGGCCGGTATTGCCTTCCTGAATCAGATCCAGAAAGCTCAGCCCGCGGTTGCGATAGCGCTTGGCGATGGAGACGACCAGTCGCAGGTTGCCGGCCGAGAGGACGCGTTTGGCGGCATCGTGATTCGCGCGGTAGCGGCGGGTGCGGCCGGTGCGGCGATGCAGCGTGATGGGGCTTTCGAGCGTGATCCGCATCAGGTGATGCAGTTCCGCTTGCAAGGCATTTGGCGGTTCGCTCACCACCACGCCGCGGCGGGCATCGGCCAGTTGTGCGACGAGTTGGTCCATACGGGCGGAGATTTCGTCGAGTTTGTCCAGCATGGGCAAAAGGCGCTCGGTTCGCAGGCCGAGTTCTTCGATCAAGCGCACGGCGCGGCAGCGGCGGCGTCCGATGCGCTGCCAGGCCGCGCGGCGCTGAGAATCGCGGTGCCGGCTGCGAATGGCGATCTCGAAGTCTTCGACGTTGGCCGCCAGCAGGTGATCGAGCGTTGCCAGGTTCGGCCCCAGCATTTGCATCACCTGCTTCTTTTCGGCCGCGTTGGTGACCGACACGTCGACCGTGCGATCGAGGCGCACTTCGCCGCGCTCCATTTTCTTGAGCAGGCTGACGGCGCCTTGCAGGACGTAGTCGCTGGCCAACATGCTGTGGCGGAACAGATCGCGGGTGCGATCGATTTCCATGGCGGCCGCGACTTCCTCGTCGCGCGTGAGCAACGGGATCTCGCCCATCTGCATGAGGTAGATCCGCACCGGATCGTCGATGCGGGCATCGCCCAAAACCTGCCGTTCCGTGGGTTCGGTGGTGGTTTCGTCCGTGGCGTGATCGAAGCCGTTGACCTTTTTGGGCGCTTCGGCTTCGTTGCTACTCTGCGGAGTCTTCTTCTTGGAGGGCGCCTTGGCTGCGCGGGCGGAGGTGGCGCGGCGGGACGAGCGAGCGACGGGCTTACGCTTCTTGGTCGTTCGAGGCAAGGTGCAGACCCCCGGGTCGAAAGGCAGTCGATTTGGGGCCGCCCCGCTGGCTGCCCTCGGTTCGCCCGGCCTAGAGAGCAGCGCCAGTACCAAACGGCGGCCGGCGGCCCGTCGCCCGATACAAGGCATTGGCAGATCGAAGGTTATGGTTTGCCGACGGGGCTCTCGCAAAGGCTCGGCGCAGGCTCAGTCCGCTGCCTTTTCACCGCACCGCCATGGGGCCGTGTTGCGGAAAATGAACATCCCTGCGAGTCCGATTCCGGCCGCCACAAGGCGATGCGTGGATCCCACCTAAAGAAGCATTCGCATCGATGCACACAGATTCTTGCAAGGTGCGGTTACTCGCGCGAATGGTCGCGGTCTCGCTTTGCGCAAACCCGCGACAGCGCGCTGCGGTCCCTGACCCCCGCGAGCCCGACTGCTAAGATGTCGGGCTACGTTGTTCGAAAGGGACCAGGTTAGTACCACACGCTCTCCATTTACTACGGACTGTATGCATTCGAGTTCGCACACAACCGCCTCGCCGCTGGCAGATTTGACGGCCGACTTCCGCGAACAGGCCGGGCGGCTGGCCGCAGGCGGCGGCGAAAAGGCCATTGCGCGGCAACACGAAAAAGGGCGGCTCACGGCGCGGGAACGCATCGCGAAGTTGATCGACCCCGACACGGCCTTCCACGAGATCGGCCTGTGGGCCGCGTGGGACATGTATGCCGACTGGGGCGGTGCGCCGGGCGCCGGGGTCGTTTGCGGCATCGGGACCGTGTGCGGCCGGCAGCAAGTGATCATCGCCAACGACGCGACGGTCAAAGCCGGTGCGTTCTTTCCGACCACCGTCAAGAAGGTGCTCCGAGCACAGCGGATTGCCATGCAGAACCGCCTGCCGCTGATCTATCTGGTCGACTCGGCGGGCGCATTCTTGCCCTTGCAGGAAGAGGTGTTTCCCGACGAAGACGACTTTGGCCGCATCTTTCGCAACAACGCGGTGATCTCGGCCAGCGGGCTCGGGCAGATTTCGGCCATCATGGGCAACTGCGTGGCCGGCGGCGGTTACTTGCCGGTGTTGTGTGACAAGCTGCTAATGACCGACGGCTCCGGACTCTATCTCGCCGGTCCGGCGCTGGTGCGCAGCGCCATCGGTCAAAAGGCCAGCAGCGATGAGCTGGGCGGCGCCGAAATGCACGCCCAGGTGAGCGGGACGATCGACTATCGCGACCCCGACGATCCAAGCTGCCTCGCACGACTGCGGCAGATCGTCGACCAATCGCCCCCCGAGCCGGAGTTGCCCGCGGCCGGCTTCAACCGCGTCGAGGCTCGGCCAGCAGCGCGCCCCGGGAGCGACATCTATTACATCGTCGATCCCGATCCACGTAAAGAATACGAAATTCGCGATGTCCTCGACACGATTGTCGATGCGGAGAGCTTTATCGAATACAAGCCGGAGTTCGGCCAGACGATGGTTTGCGGCACGGCGCGGATCGGTGGCTTCGCCGTGGGAATCGTGGCCAATCAGCACCATCAGGTGCGGCCGGCCAGCGGGCCGATTGAGTTTGGGGGCGTGATCTACGTCGACAGCGCCGACAAGGCCGCGCGGTTCATCATGAACTGCAACCAGGACTGGCTGCCAATCGTGTTCCTGCAAGACGTCAACGGCTTCATGGTCGGCCGCGACAGCGAGCGGGCCGGCATCATCCGCTCGGGCGCGAAGCTGGTGAACGCGATCAGCAACAGCCGCGTGCCGAAGCTGACGGTCATCACCGGCGGGTCGTTTGGCGCCGGCAACTATGCGCTGTGCGGCAAGGGATTCGATCCACGCTTCGTCTTTGCCTGGCCCAACGCGCGGTGCGCGGTGATGGGGGGCGATCAGGCGACCGGCACTTTGCTGGACGTGGCCATCAAGAATCTCGAACGTAGCGGTCAACAGGTCGATGCCGACGAGCTGGCCGAGCTGCGCGACACGATCAAGTCGAGCTACGAGCGGCACATGGATGTACGCTACGGGGCCGCACGTCTGTGGGTCGACCGCATCATCGATCCGGCGGCAACCCGCGACGAGCTGACTTGGGCCCTGGAAACCTGTACGCGCCATCAGGCCGACGAGCCGTTTCGGCTGGGTGTGTTCCAGGTGTAGTTGAGCGCGGAGTCGACCAACTCACTTCGGGCGGTGAGCGGATGAACGCGGCAACCGGACTGCGTCTGCACATCCAGGATCAGGCGGCCAGCGTGATTTTGAATCGGCCGGAAAAGCGCAATGCGCTGTCGCGGGCATTGTTGGCCGAGCTGACGCAAACGTTTTCCGATTTGCATCAGGAACGCCGCGTGCGGTCGGTCATCCTGACGGGCGCCGGCGATGCGTTCTGCGCGGGCATGGATCTGCAAGAGATCTACGCGACGGCCAGTGGACCGCAACCGCACGCGCAGTGGCAGGCTGACTCGGTGCAGTTGTCCGAGCTCATCGAGCAGATACTGCGGTTTCCCAAACCCGTCATCGCCGCGGTGAACGGCGCGGCTTTGGGTGCCGGCGCCGCATTGGTGCTGGCGGCCGACATCGCGATCGGGTCGGAGAATCTTCAACTGGGTTTTCCCGAGCCGCGGCGGGGACTGGTGGCGGGGATCGCCGCGCCGCTGTTGGCGTTTCGCGCGGGTGGTTCAGCAGCAGGGTATCTGCTCATCGGTGGGCGGAGTGTCGATGCCGAGGGCGCGCTACGGCTGGGACTGGTGCAGGAGGTCGTCGACGCCGACCATCTCTGGCCGCGTGCAACCCAACTGGCGAATGACTGCCATGCGAGCGCGCCCGAGTCGCTGCAGCTCACCAAGCGGCTGTTGAATGAAACGATCGGCGAACAGCTCACTGCGCTGCTCTCCGCCGGAGCCGCCGCCATGGCCACCGCCCGTACGACCGAAGCGGCAGCCGAAGGCGTTCGCGCCTTCACTGAGAAGCGATCGCCCGAGTGGCCTTAGGGCCGCGCGGCGAACAACCCTTCCGCTCGCCGCGCAGATCGTACGCCGCTATCCACCTAACCTCGCAAAAAAAACGCTTGACTTGTGAATACTAAATAATTAGAACTAAGAAACTCGTAGTGCGTCGTGCGCTCAACCAACGCGATCTCTGGCCAGCCGTAGTGAGCCCGAGGCCGGGGTGCTCTTAGAGGAAAGGTTCGACATGGCGCGGCCGAAAGCCACGGAGCTGACCGAACGGGAACTGGAGATTATGCAGGTGGTCTGGTCGGCCGGGGAACAGACGATCGGCCAGATTCGTGATTCTCTGGCCGCGCAGGGGCACGACCGCGCGTATACCACCGTCGCCACGTTGGTGCGCATTCTGCACGAGAAAGGCTTTCTTGAGCAGACGACCGATGTGCGGCCCTTCTCCTACAGCGCGACGCGCAGCGAAGAGGACGTTTCGCGGCGGCTGCTCGACGATCTGCTGGAGCGCGTCTTCGGCGGTTCACGCTCAGAGTTGTTGGTGCGGCTGTTTCAACGTCGCAAGTTGACCGCTAAAGAGCGGGCCGTGCTCGAGGCGCTGCTCAAGGAGAAGTCGCGATGACACCGTTTGCCTTGGCGCTGGTTTGGTGCATGTTGCACGTCAGCGCGTTCACGCTGTTGGCGCTGGTCGTCTACTTCATCGCGCGGTGTCGTGGTCCAGCACTGGCCGCGTGGATTGCCACTTTGGCCTTGGCGGTCATCGGTCCGCTGACCGTGCTTTCGTTGTCGCCCTGGCCCAACTGGTTGACGGTCGATCTGGGCGCTGTGGCGCGTTCGCTGGAAACCGATCCGGCGCCCGAGCGGTTGTTGACGGCGGAAGAACTGCACGGGCCGATCATTGGGGATGCAGGAGCAGCCAATCGCTTGCCGAAGAACGAAGTGTCTGCGGCAGTCGAGCGGCAAGATGGCGCCCGCGGCGAAATCGCCGCCGCGCCGGCCGGTCGGCGAGGCTGGTTCAACTTGGCGGGCAGTTCCCAACGCGACGGCTGGGCAACCCTGTTCCTGGTCGCCGTCGGCGCGGGGATCACTTTCGGGTGCGCTCGGTTCATGGCGGCCTTGCTCATCGTGCGGGGTTATCGACGCCGTTCCAAGCCGCTGACCGATGACAGTCTCACGCGCCTGTCCGGCGAGCTGGCGGCGTCCGCAGGAGTGAGCGCGCACGTCGAGCTGCGCGAGTCATCGGCCGTCGTGACGCCGGCGACGATCGGTTCGTGGCGGCCGGCAGTCCTTCTTCCTCCTGATTGGGCGACTTGGAGCGAAGTGGAACGACGCGCGGTTTTGGCGCACGAGATGGCTCACATCGCCCGACGCGACTATCTGGGTTGTCTCGTCGCGCGGCTCGCTCAGGTGTTGCACTTCTATCATCCGCTCGTACACGTGCTGGCGCGGCGGCTGCACTTCGAGCAGGAGCTGACGGCCGACGCCTGGGCCATGCAGGCCTCGGGCGGGCGAGATGCCTATCTGGCGTCGTTGGCGCGATTGGCATTGGCCAGTGATGGCGCGCCGCGGCTTTCGCCGGCGCGAATGTTTCTGCCGGCACGCGGAACTCTATTGAGGAGAATCGACATGCTGCGCACCGCTACTGTGAAAACCCGCCGTGCCGAACGAAGTGCGAACGAGCTGCGCGGTTCGCAGCCCATGCGGCTCGTCGTGGCGACGATGTTGTGCCTCCTGGCGTTGTTGGCCGCCGGAGTGCGCGGTCCACGAGCGGATGAGCCGCGGCAGGATGGCCCTGGCGACTTCGTCTTCACCGGGCGGATCGAGTTTGACGTCGACTTGCCCGACCACGTCTTCGTGCCGGCGTCGGCAGACACGGTGATTGTCGCCAAGCCGCTGGTGCTGGCGGGCGGTCAAGCGGAAAGCAGCGGGTTCGATCTCCAGCAGCTGTTCCCCCAGGCCGAGCTGATCAGCAGCCTGCCGGACGAATCGATCAGCCTGATCGCGATGTCCGGCAAGGGGGCGCTGTTGACGACTCCAGGTAGCGCTCGGGAAGAGCTATTGATCGTCATCGCAGCGGGCGCTTCGGACTGGGAACAGATTGTCAGCGACAGCGGCTACAAAGTCGCGCGACAGACACAGGACGACGTGTCGTATTTCACGGTCGGCGAGCGTTCTGACATCGTCGCAGTGCCTCTTGACGAAAGGACCTTGATCATCGGTCGGCCTGCGGAGCAGACGCTGGCGTTCGCCGCGCGGAGATCAGGGTCCGGTGGCGATGATGCCGCGGGAGACAGGCGGATCGACGTCGACCCCGACGCGCCAATGGTTGCTTCTATCGATGCCGATGCGCGACGCGCGCTGTTCGAGGGAATGCGGCGCGATGCGAGGTTCGGGCAGTTCATTGTACCCATTGAACAAGGGATGGAATCGTTCGCGTTGAAGGTGCTCGATCGCGACGCGACGCGCGTGCAGGCCGTCTTGCACTTTCGATCTCCCGAAGCGGCAAAACGGTCGGCGGAGATGATCCAGAGCCTGGCCACACTGCTGGCCGGTATCATCGAAACCGAACTCGCGCAAAAACAAGATCGCGCCGCGCCGCGACCACTGAATCGGGAGGATCAAGCGATGGTCAGCGCGGTCGAAGCACTGGCTGCCGCCGAGTTCGGGATCGAAGAGCAAAAGGTGGTGATCACCGCGCAGGCACCGCGCGACCTGTGGCCGTTTCTGGGAGTCTTTCGTGCTGCCCAATCGGCAGGTCAGCGGACCGCAGCGATGAACAAACTCAAACACATTGCCCTCGCGTTTCACAACGCACACACGGTCGATGCGCGTTTTCCGGCGGCGGCGATTTATGGCGATGAGGGGAGGCCGCTGCTTTCTTGGCGCGTGCAGATTCTGCCGTATCTCGAACAGGGCGATCGGGAGCTCTACGCCCAATTCCATCTCGATGAACCCTGGGACAGCCCGCACAACAAGCAGCTCATCGAAAAGATGCCGGACATGTACCGCTTCCCGGGTCAGGCGGCGGACGACTATTCGGCGGCGTTCTACGCGATCACCGGTCCCGGCACTGCGTTCGATGGAGAGGAAGGAACGCGGCTCCGCGACTTCACCGATGGTACATCGAATTCGGTCATCATCTTCGACGCCAAGCGCGACGTGCCGTGGACCAAGCCGGAGGAACTGGTCTTCGAACCCGACGGCGAATTGCCCGAGTTCGGCGGGCACTTGGAAGACGGATTGTACCTGGCCTTGTTCGCCGACGGTCACGTTCGGGCGGTGTCGCGGCAGGTTGACGAGGATTTGATCCGCAAGATGATCACGATTGGCGGTGGCGAACCGATCGACTTGCCGTAGCGGCTGTCAGTCGTCCGGCGCACGGCGGGTTCACCAACTGAGGACTTCGGCGACGTCCACGGCCGTGATGCGTCCGTCGTGGAGTGCGGAGGCGACGAGCGCAGCATCGCAGCCGGCTTCGCGAATCTCGTGGAGGTCGTCGACATCGCGGACGCCGCCGCCGGTGGTGAGTTCGAGATCCGGATAGCTCGCTTTAAGGCGACGGCAGAGTTCAAGCGTTTGGAGTCCTTCGCCGGTGCCGACCCCCGCCAAGTCGAGCACGATCATCCTGCGCAGGCCGGTTTCGAGGGCCGACGCCGCGATTTCGAGCGGGTCTGCCTGCCAGCCTTGCGCGCCTTCAGCGAGGATAGGGCGACCGTCCTTTAGATCCAGACTGAAGACGAAACGATCGGGACCAATAGCCGCGAGCAACTCGCCGAGCAGGGCAGGGGAGGGGAGTGTTTCGAGGCCGGCGATGATGGCGGCCAGGGGGACGCCCTGATCGGCCAGTGCGCGAAACTTCGCGGCGCGGTCTGTATCGCGCAATCCGGCATCGACCCATAGCCGTGTCCCGGCGCCGGCGATTTGACCGTAGAGTCCCCAAGCGGGATCGTGGCCGGCAATCGCGTCGAGGTCGGCGACATAGATCTCTGTCGCGCCGAACGTGGTGACCAGTCCTTGCGCGACGTTGCCGGGATCGGCGCTCTCGGCGATGCGGCTCTGGAGCGGCCGATAGGTTTCGCGGGCTCCCGCGATGCCGCGCACGACGAGGCCGCCTTGCAGGTCGATCACCGGAATGATCCGCACCGGTCCAACTCCTTCAGCCGGTGGAGGGGCGCGGTGCAGTGCGCCGCACGTGCATCAGGGAAAATCCTCGGTGGCCGTTTCGCCGTAGAGAGGCAGATGCCGGTAGTAGACTTCGAGAATCATCGTGGCCAACGAGGTGTTGTACAACCGGCCGCCTTGCTCGGTGTGCGTGGCGGTAAAGTGCCAACTGCCATCAGCATGGTTCTCATCGTCGCGGACTTGCTGCTCGACGAGATAGTCGCGCATGCGTGAGTTCCATGCCTCCCAAAGTTCGCCGTCGTAATGCGCGAGCACCTGTGTGGCATAGTAGTTGTAGTACATGTCGGTGTTTGAGGGACCTATCTCGCTGAGCCGTTCGACTCCGCGTCGAAGAGCCGGGACATCGTGTTCCCAGCCAAGATACATCCGCATCAGGAGCCCGATAGCGGTGGTGCTCGCTCGGAATTCGGGACCGACGTACCCGTACAACGCACCGTCGTCCAATTGGACCGTGTTCAAGAAGTTTTCGGCGCCGGCAATCACGTTGGGAGGAATGTGGAGGTAGGCCAAATGCCCGCTCTTAAGCGCCATCAACTGCCAGCCAACGACTGAGGTGTCGCCCGCTTGGCCGGCCGCGTAGCGCCAACCGCCGCCGCGTTCATCTTGGGCGTAGACGATGAAGTCGAGGGTCTTCTGACAGGGCACCATGAGACTGGCATCCTGCGTCATGGCGTAGGCCTCGCACAACGCGATACTCGCCAGCCCGTGCGAGTAAAAGCTGCCCGCATCGACGAGCGACCCGCCGTTGCGGTCGACTTTCATGCTCCGCACCAGATAAGCGAGTCCGCTGCCGACGACGTTTTGGTAGGCGCCGTCATAGTGTGTCTGTCCGGCGCCGAGAAACGGCAGCAGGCCCATAGCGGTGGCGGCGTTTTTGGCCGCTGATGCCTGTCCTGGATCGGCGCAACGTCCCTGACATTGGCCTCCCTGATGATTGAAATCCCAACTCCCGTCGGGCAACTGGTGTCGGGCCAACCAGCGTAGCGCCCGGGCAACTGCATCTTCACTTTGTTGGCTGCCCCCCCGCATCGCGACCAGCCGCTTGCGTAGCGCTCCGCCGCGGCCGCCGAAGCCGCTGGCACCCTCAATCGCGCCGGCCATGTCGGTCATCGTTTCGCTGACGTTGAGTTCCAGCGGGCTGATGTCGACCACTTCGACCGAAGCCAGGGGAGCGGGTTCGTCGAACGCGTCGGTGATGTCGACTTCGTCGACTTCCAGTTCCACTTGCTCCAAAGCGGAAGTCTCGAACTGTAAATCCAGCTCATCTGGCTCAGGTTCAAACAGTTCTTCGACGGGATCCTCCACCACTTCGCGCTTGAGCGCGGTGAGGCTCGGTGCTGTCGGCTGCTTTTCCGGTTCGAGCGTGATCACGCCCAACACGATGATGGCTGCCGCATGCACCAACATGCTCGAAGCCCAACCCGGCGTACTGGCCAGCCACTCGCGAATGGCCGAGCGCTCAGGTTCTTCGGGCGAGCCGGGTTCGACCTGCAGAAACGCGCAGATCACCTCGCGGCGGAACATGACTGAGAGGCTCAACATGGCGTGCATGGCCGCCAGCGTCATGGGGAGCACGAGAAACGTGTTTTGGAAGACGGATAGGGCGACACCGACGACGATCAAGTCGAACACAAGCGCGGCGCAGGCGACAACGATTGAAAACGGGCGCGCCCAGCGCCCGACCATGAGCTGACCGATGCCCGCCGCAAAGGTGCCCAAGAAGATCACGCTGCTGATGCCGGCGGTGAGCTGTCGTACGAGCCGGGCATGATCGCTGAACACCCGATCGCCCGCGAGCGCCCGTGCGAACGGACCGTCCAGGAAGATGGTGAGCATCAGCAGCGTGCCCGCCAGCCCGATGAGCATGCCCGCGAGTGCGATGAAAGTGAGGGCACGTGGACGCTGCGCGCCCTGGAGGGCAGCTTCGCCGTGGTCCGCAGCATATCGATGAGCGGACTGGCGTGGAGCAGCGCCTGGGGCGGGTTGTGTCGACATGCGTTCTCGACCGAAGAGCGACTCGACCGCCAATCGTGCCCCGTCGTGCCAGCTTTCACGCCGAGAACGGACAAGAGGCAGGCAGCGGGGGCGACCTAAGAGGAGTTCCACCTGTATCTTAGCAGGCTGTATTGCAGAGCAGCATTCGCCCGCGACCGGTGGCGACGCTGCCCAGCCCGCGAAGGCGGGTTCGGGCCGGCTTGGAAGGACTATTCCGCCGGTTGGGGCAGACTGGCGACCACCGGGGGCGGCTCGAATCGCGAAGTCTGGCACTGGGTGATGAAGAACGCCCCTGTTCCGGCGCGGGTCCTGCACGTTAGACTATTGGCTCAAAGAGCATTTCCACGAGGAGCGGTCCGGTGGGCAAGGCGAAGAAGAAGCTGGAAACGGTGTTTTTGGTCTGCGAAGAGACCGGCGACTACAACTACACGCTGCGGCGCCGTCCTGGCGGCGAGAAGCTGAAGGTCAAGAAGTACTCGCCCCGGCTTCGCAAGCACACCGTCCACACGGAAAAGAAGAAGTAGACGCCGTTCGCGCGTCCGTCTTCCGCGTCCCACCTGCTCCAATTTCGGGGTGCTCGCACTCTGCGCTGCGCCCGAGCTACCGCGCCGAACTGCTTTCCTCACGACTTCGCCGGCGGCCTGCTAACAGGCGGAATCCGGCTGGTGCATCCTGTGCCGAAACGGCCACGGATCGGGGTCTGCACTGAGCGTGGCTCCGCACTGCTGGCACTGCTCCTGCCAGTCTCGGATCGAGAATCGCATCCCGATTCGGGAGTGATCCGGCTTTCTACGCGGCAGTCCGCTGAAAGTCACTTCGGCCACTGATTGTCGCAAATGCCTTCCGATAAGCCGATTACGACCGGCATTGCGGTTTTCAGTGAGTTTGGCACGGGGGATGTACTACCTGGGAATCGAAATCAACGAGCCAAACACACAACCCCCCCAATAAAGCGAAACACCAAGCCGGAGACCATGAGATGAAGACCGTCGCCCTGCCAGCCGCCATCGCACTCGCCATCGCAGCCACGCTTATCCCGGGTCAGGCTTTGGCCGACGGGCCGGTCACGACGGGCGTCGTCGTGAGCACGCCCTACCACGGTGGATTCTACGGTCGTTGGCGTGGCGCTTACGGCGGAACTCCGGCTGGCGACTATTTGCGGGGCGCTGCGGCCTATACCCGTGCGGCCGGCGAGTACAACCTCAACACCTCGGCCGCCGCGATCAACCTGGAAGAGGCACGCAGCCGCAACATCGCCAACCACCAGCAGTACGTCGAGACGTACTTCGAGCTGCGTCGCATCAACAGCAGCGAGCGGGCTGCCGAGCGCCGCTCCCGGCCCACATCCGATCAGATCGCTCGCTGGAATGACGCTGCTATGCCGACTCGGCTGGCCGCCAGCGAACTGAACCAGACGACCGGCAGCATTTCCTGGCCGGCTGTGTTCGCCGCCGACGCCTTCACCGCTGATCGCCAACTGGTCGACGCCTTGTTCGCCGCCCGCACGGCCGGTGACTCGGGCGTGGGCAGCAACAGCCACGGCACGATCAAGTCGGCCGTCGCCAGCATGCGGGCCACGCTGAAGGGCATGATCCGCGACATGCCGTCGGCCGACTACCTGGCTGCGGTCAACTTTCTGAAGAGCCTCGACTACGAGGCCGGCCTGAGCGTCGGCCCGGTCGGACTGGCCGCGTCGAACTAAGGAACGAGAGAACAACGGCGAGGGGGAAGTCTTCGGAGCGACAGCTTCGAGAAAGAGGTGTTTCGCAGGGCGCCGGTCCTCAAAGGGTCGGCGCCCTTCCTCTTTTTATGGTTGCAATCTGTCGCTCTCGCACCGCAACTCGTGATTCGGCGACACAGCATCCCGCCAGCTTGAAGAGGCTGATGCCTTCTGGTCCAATGTTCGCTTCTCGGACGGTGCAAGGACTCAGGAGGAGCAGGGCCATGGCCAAGCGGTGGCGATACCGTCCACACGATCCGGCGCGCGTTGAGCACCTCCGCCGCTCGCTACAGATTCCGGCCTTTCTGGCCCAGTTGCTCGTCTGTCGAGGGCTGCACGACCCGGAGACCGCGAGTAGCTTTCTCGACCCGCGGCTGACGGAGCTTCGCGACCCCCTGGAACTGCCCGGCATGGAGCAGGCGGTCGAGACGATCTCCCGCGCGATCGCCGACGGTCGGCGGATCACCGTCTACGGCGACTACGACGTAGATGGCATCTCGGGCACCAGCCTGTTGTGCGAGTGTTTGCAGTTGCTGGGAGCCGACTGCGGCTTCTACGTGCCCCATCGCATCGAAGAAGGGTACGGCCTGAACGACGCCGCGATTGCGTCGTTGGCCAAGCAGGGCACGCAACTGATTGTTACGGTCGATTGCGGCGTCACCAGCGTCGCATCGTCGCGCCTGGCGCGCGAGTTGGGCATCGACGTCGTCATCACCGATCATCACACGTTCGGCGAGATCCTGCCCGATGTGGAGGCCATCGTGCATCCGCGCTTGCCTGGACATGCCTATCCGTTTGGCGAGTTGAGCGGCGCAGGCGTGGCCATGAAGCTGGCTTGGGGATTGTGTCAGCGGGCCGCCGGCAGCCAACGCGTGCCGGAAAAGATGAAACAGTTTCTGTTGCGAGCCGTGGCCCTGGCATCGCTGGGCACAGTAGCCGATGTCGTGCCGTTGGTCGACGAGAATCGTGTCTTGGTGCACAGCGGTTTGGCCGAACTAAAGCGACGTCCACCGCTCGGCTTGGCCACCATGATGCAGTTGTGCAAGCTGGATCAGAAGCGAACTCTGGAGAGCGAAGACGTCGCCTTCACGCTGGCGCCCCGGATGAACGCCACGGGCCGTTTGGGACAGGCACAACTGGCCGTTGAGCTGCTGCTCACCGAATCGACGACCCGCGCGCTGGCGTTGGCCGAATACATCGAAGAGCTGAACAACAGCCGGCAGAGCCTCGAGCGGAGCATCTATCTCGCCGCCAACAAGCAGGCCACCGCCGAGTTCGATCCGGAGACAGACGCTGCGTTGGTGTTGGCCGGCCTCGGCTGGCACCCGGGCGTGATCGGCATTGTGGCCGGAAGATTGGCCGACAAGTTTCATCGTCCCGTGGTGCTCATCGCGCTGGACGATGTGGGCGTCAAGCCCGGCGTCGGATCGGGCCGCAGTGTCGCAGGCTTCGATCTTCACCGCGCGCTGTCGATGTCATCGGAACACCTGCTCAGCTTCGGCGGTCATGCTGCTGCTGCGGGATTGAGGATTGAAGAGGAGAACGTGGAAGGTTTCCGCGCCGCACTGTGCGAGTACGCCGCCGGCGAATTGACCGGCGAGCAGCGGGAAGCGGAACTGTGGATCGACGCCGAAGTCCCGCTGGGCGCACTGACACTCGCGTCGATTGAACAACTCGACCGCTTGGCTCCCTTTGGCCAGGCGAATCACCGCCCGATGCTCTGCGCCAGCGACGTTCGCCTGGGGCAGCCTCCCAAGCGCATGGGCGGAGGTGGACGGCATCTTTCGCTGGAAGTCGTGCAGGACACCGTCCGCATGCGCGGTGTGGCGTTCGGTGCCGGCGACTGGGCCGACGAATTGGCCGGTCGACAGGAACCGCTGCATCTCGCTTTCCGCCCGACGATCAACGATTTCCGCGGCCGCCGCCGCGTCGAGCTGCAAGTCGCAGATTGGCAATCGGCCGACACTGCAATCGAAGCACACACGGACGCCGAACCCACCCGCAAGATGGCATGAGCAGCACGCAACGCTCCGCGCCACTCCACCACACACCGTTGACCACCATCCGACCCTCGATACACTAATTCTCGCCGGTCGCTGCACCGATCGGCCCCACGGGGCGTAGCTCAGCTTGGCTAGAGCGCTGCGTTCGGGACGCAGAGGTCGAAGGTTCAAATCCTTTCGCCCCGACCTTATGCTACAAGTACTTACGTCAACGAAGTAGCGACGGGCCGACCCGCGATACCTGTAAACGCCGGTTGAAAACCGTGGCGCTGGGCGGCCGAAAAACGTGGCGCCCG
>CALKYM010000193.1 GCA_938003525.1 uncultured Planctomycetales bacterium
GAGCTTTCTCACGCTGCTCGAAAACTCGAACTCCCGCGCAACAACGACGTTTCCCCGCTGGTGGCTGGCCCTGGACGACGCGCCGCTGTTGCGGTCGCCCGATGGACTGGCTTGGGAGCTGCCCGGCGGCGTGAGGGCAATGACGGAAGACAGCGTCGCCCAACAGGGCGGGATTCTGGTTGCCGGCGGCAGCCGCAATCCGGTCGCCGAGCAGTGGGCCGAACAGTTCACGAAGCACTACGACAAGATCGCCCAGCGGATTCGCGTGTTCGGCCAGTTGCGCAACTGCATGGATCTGGCGGTCGTGGCGGCGCTGCTCTACCACCACGATCTTTGGCAGCGGGCCGGAATCGATGTGCCGCTGCTGCACGACCCGAATGGTCTACAGGTCGCCGAGTACGTCGTGCCGAAAACCGTACCCTCGCAGGCCAGCTTCGTCCGCCAGCGAGGAAGCTGGATCGTAAGCGTCTCGGGTGGGATTCAACTCGATTGCCTGGCGACGGTCGATGCGCCTAAAGCGACCATCGACCTTGCGTCGCCGCGCGGCGCCGCGATGCCGGAGAATCCAGAAACCTGGTGGTGGGACTGAAACGATTCCGCCGCGCGCTGCAGAACTGCGATATCACCCACTTACTGAACTGCGGCGCGGTCCGCAGAATCAAACGCTTCCAAGGGCAAGCGCCGCGCTACTGGCAATTTCACGCGCTGCTTCCGCATCGCGCGTCCCGCGGTCGAACGTCCTGCGATTGTTGCCAGCCGCTCGGCGATCAACTTGCCCACAGCGTGGCGCGAGTAGTGCGCGACAATGTGTTCGCGGCCAGCACGGCCGATGTCGGCCGCCGCGCGACGATTCTCATACGCCCACCGCATCCACTCGGCGGCATGGTCCACTGACGGTTCGGCCCAACGCGGCCCCGGTTTGTAGAACGGAAGACCCTCGGGCACGGGCGTCAGCTTGTAGTCGACCAACATGCCGTTTTCCGGCGTCATGAAGTCCATATTGCCGGAGTAGGCCGTCGCAATCACCGGTTTGCCGAGCAGCATGGCCTCGGCCAGCGACAGTCCAAAGCCCTCAGAACGGTGCAGCGAAACGTAACAATCGCAGGCCGCCAGCAGGCCATTGCACCGCGCGCGGCTGAGCGGCGTGGTCAAGAAGCGAATCGAGCGGCCTCCCGCCTGCCGCCGCAAGTGGGCGAAGTTCATCCCGTCGTGTTCGGCGCGGCCGACCTTGAGCAGTAACGTCGCTCGATCGTCGACGTCAAAGGCCCTGCTGAACGCCTCGACGACCGCCGACGGGTTCTTGCGCATCATCACGCTGCTGTTGTCGAACACGAACAGGAACAGGAAGTGATCGTCGGGAATGCCCAAGAGACGACGATCGAAGGGCGTAAGCTGTTCCATCTCGACGCAATATGGAACCCGCGTCACCGGCACGTCGGCCGTAGCGCGGAAGGCGTCGGCTACGAACTCCGTCGGCGCCCAAATTTCATCGACCTTGTCGATCACCTCGCGCCAAGCGTCGGGCACGGCTTCGAGTTCCCAGGTCCAGTGGCCGATGTTGTAGTTCGTTTCGCGGTAGCGCGTGCCGGCCTGCCGCAGGTGGTGTTCCCACGCATCGGGCTGCACGACAACCAGGTTGGTGTCATAGACGTCGAGCCCCATTTCTTCGATGCGGGTCAGGCGATCGACGTTGATGGTGTGCGGTATGTTGCGAGCGCTCTGGCCGACGCCAGCAGCACTGATCGCGCGGCGCAAGCCGCGCGCCGCCTCGCCGAGTCCGGCCTGATAGCCGAGATGTCCGATCAGGTTGACGCCGGCTTGTTGAAGACCGCCAGCGGCAACGTCATCGTCGAATCGCGCGATCCACTCTTGAGAGAGCGCGAACTCTTGCCGACCGACTTGGCGTACCCAATCGACGACTTGCTGCGCGGCTTCGGGCTCTACCGCTGCGTTAGTCAGCAACTTCGCGAGTTGTGGGTTGTGCCGGGCGACGATTCGTAGCTGCTGGGTCGGCGTCAGCAACTGTTCGAGCTGACCGGATTCAGTACCGGATCGCGCCGTGCAGCTCGCTGCGTGTCCTTCCCGGCAGGCCCAGCAACGCCACGCGCCACGATCGAATGCGGTGGGTGCGAGAGGGAATCGCTGCTGCCACTGTGGATCCAAGAGATAGGTCTCGGCCAATCGCTCTTCGAATCGGCTCGTCATCTCGTCGGCGAACGCCTCGATCGCACCATCGGGCGGCGTGCCGTGCTCCGCCGCCCCGCATTCGCGAAACCACTTCTTCAGCCCCTGCCAACCCGAGGGCAACAGGCCTTGCGGAAAGGCGCGACGCACGTCGAGTCGATGGCGCCAGATGCGTCGCAACTTGTCGGCCGCATCGTTCGTCGGGCGCTCTGCACTTATTTCTTCGCAACAATGCAGGATGACGTCCCCGCTCGATGGCGCACTGTACAACCGCAGCGATCCGTGAGACGAGCTGGCATCGACCGCCGACGGAAAGTACGGGTCGTTGATCAGTTGATTGCGTGCCAAGAGATCCACGAATCGCCGCTCGTCAGCGCGTGGTACATGACGGCGGCGCGTGGCACCTTCGTGATGGACCAGCACGGCGTACGGTGTATAAACGTTGCGCAACCCCGCGAGCCAGCCCTCGACGCACAAGGCGCAATCGCTGTAAGCCAACTGATACGCCTCGTCGTAGCCACCCAAGCGATCGTACACTTCGCGGCGCATCAAATGACAGGCGCCGGTCAACGCCATGACGTTGCGATATTGATTGGGGGTGCCGCACTGGTTGGCGGAGTTCACCTCGTGGTTGTAGAACAGGTGTCCGCAGGCGGCCTGCAAACCCAGCGCCATGCCGGCATGCTGGATGCGACCGTCGGGAAAGCGCAACTGCGGTCCCACGACACCAACCCCGTCGAGCGTGGCCCACTGCACCATCTCGCTCAACCAATCGCCGTCAATGGCCTCGGTATCGTTGTTGAGGAACAACAACAGCTCGCCCTGTGCCACCTTCGCGCCCGCGTTACACGCGGCCGAGTAGTTGAACTTGCCGGGAAAGGCCACGATCTGTGCGGCACCCGTGTCGGTGAGCCGGCGATAGTAGTCGAGCACCCGCGGGTCGCTGCTGTCGTTGTCAACAACGATTATTTCCAGGGGCCGATAGTTCGTCCGCCGCCGCAGGCTGCGCAGGCATCGTCGTAGCAGCCGCGGCTGGTCGCGGTTGGGAATGATGATCGAGACCAGCGGCCGCTCGTCGGTCTCCCAGCGGACTCGTTGCGTCTGAGTCGGCTGTGTTTCGACGTCGGCCTCGATCCCACGGCGGCGAAGATGATCGCGTACGGCGCGCCGCTGGGCATCGAGCGCGTACGGCTTGGCTTTTAGATCGGAAGAGCAAGAACCGGGCAGGGCGCGCCAGTAGTACAGGCACTTGGGAATGTGTTGGATCCGCTCAGTGCGTTCGGTGAGCCTCAGCAGCAGTTCCCAATCCTGCGCACCGTCGTACTCGGCGCGAAAACCACCCAGCTCCTCGACCAGCGTTCGGCGGATGGCGGCCAGGTGGCAAATGTAGTTGTGGCCCAAGAACATCTCCGGTGACCAATCGGGTTTGGTCGACAGCGCATAGCGGCAACTGCCGTCGGCCGTGATGTGATCTTCGTCGGAATAGACGAGGTCGCTTTCAGGCTCTTGTCCGATTCGCCGTGCCACTTCGTACAGCGCGTGGGCAGCCAGCAAATCGTCGTGATCCAAGAGCACAACAAACTCGCCGTGGGCCGCCGACAGCGCCGCATTGCTCTGATGGCTGATGCCTTCGTTGCGTTCGGTCCACACGACGGATACGCGCGGTTCGGCCGCTGCCAGCTTCTCGACCGCGCGACGTAGCCGCGGGCGATCATCGCGCGACACCGCCAGGCACCATTGCCAGTGCGGATAGGTTTGCGCGCGGACGCTGCGGGCGGTCGCCTCCAGAATAGCGAGCGGAGTCTGCCACAGCGGCGTCACGATACTGAACACCAGTGGTGAATGCTGCCGCTGCGACCACTGTCGCTGCGCGGCGAACTCCTCGGCCGTCGGCTCGTTTTCGGCAATCCACTGCCAGTACACTGCCGATGCCGGGTCGCCAGGACGATTCAGCGGACGCCGCTCGATGACCGCGCGTGCCCGCGACATGACCGTCCGGAGCACCTTCGTGCCGCGGCCTGCAAGGGCCAGGGGAAGCAAGTGGCGCAAGCGTCCAACGGCCGCGCCGGTGAGCGGCGCGAAGCGTGACAAGTGTGGGTCGCTCAAGTTGGATCCTCCATGATCCCGGTGGAAGGCGATTTATAGCGCAAGCAAACCGCTGGCCACAACGCGAATCTCGCCGGTGCTGGCGTTGCCAGCAGTTTGACACAGGCCGGATTGCACAGCGGCTGCATCTGCAATTGACGCGCGCGGTGGGTCTCCGAAGAATGCCGCTCCCCGCAGACTCTCGAGCCGCTGAGATCACAAGAATGTCGACCGTCGTAATCCTGGGCATGCATCGCAGCGGAACGTCCGCCATCGCTCAGCTTTTGCACCGAGCCGGATTGCACCTGGGAAGCCCGCTGTCGACATCGGCCACCAGCGACAATCTGACGGGCCACTGGGAGGCCCAAAAGGCTGTCGCCATCAACGATCACCTGCTGGAATACTCCGGTGGTAGCTGGTTTGATGTCCCCCGGCTGGTTACGGCCGACGCAGAGTCGAACCGGCACATCAAAGCCTTCCTCAAGACGCTCGCACGGCACCAACACGCTGGCTTCAAAGATCCGCGCACCACACTCACGCTGCCCGTCTGGAGGCGCCATTTGCACGACTATCGCCTAGTCGTCTGTCTGAGACATCCAACCGCGGTCGCCCGGAGTCTCTGCGCGCGGCAAGGCTGGGATTTCGAACGCGCCCTGAATCTGTGGGTCACCTACAACGAGCGGCTCGTCGAGCTGTGCGCTCGCAAAGACGAACCGCTGTTTTTCGACTTCGATCAGCCGGAAGAGCAACTCCGCGCGACCGCTTCGCACATCTGCCATGAGCTTGGACTCGAATGGAGCGACCGAGTGTGGCAGGGCTTCAATTCGGTGCTGCGACACTCGGTGAGCGACGCTCCCATCGATAATCGACGCGCCGGGCACTTGTACTCGGAGCTAAGGGCGCTCGCCACACGTGAGTCGGGCGATGCGATACCGCCGAAAGGAGAGTCGTATCGGGGTCGCGCCAAGAATGTCCGCCGTGAGCCGATCTCGCCGCGCGAGGAGATGCTGATGGCGACGTGCCGCCTGCAGGGCGAAGTCATCCAGCAGCTCGACCGGCGGCTGAACGCACTGGTCCAAAAACTACAAACCAGCAGTCAAGAAGCCGGTCAGGCCCGCTTGGCGACCGAGGAGCTACAGAGAAAGCAGCAGACGGCATTGGAAGAAACGGCACGCTGGCAGCAGGCTCAACACGACCGCCTAGCGGCTTCGGTCGCCCTACTCGAAACCGACAGCGAAGGCCAGCTCGCCCAACTGCGCCAACTGCAGGCAGACATCACCGAGACGTTACGTCACCTGAACCGGCTCGAAGACTACCAAACACGGCTGGCGGGGAACCTCGCTCAGCAAGGGCACGCCTTGGCGTCGCGATTGGACATGCTCGAGGCACGCGTGGCGAACAACGAGTCGCTGCTGCACTCCGTATCGCGCTGGATGCCGCTGCGAGTCTGGCGTGTCGTGCGGCGCACCGCACGCGCGTTCTCGCCAGCGCCTTCGGGTCGCGCGAGCGAGCCCACCGAAGGCGAACCCTGCGCCGATACGGAGAGTGCAGAGCGGGTCTCCCGCGCTGCCTGAACGCCCGCCTTACTTCGCGTCCCACCACCAGCCGGTGGTGGGAGTGAGGGCTTGGG
>CALKYM010000194.1 GCA_938003525.1 uncultured Planctomycetales bacterium
CCCGAACCACCGCCGAAAGCCCCAGCGGCCGCGGCGCGCAAATTTTTGGCTCGCGTTTTTCACCGAGTTCGAAACTGTCTCGCAGTGCGCGCACATATCACCGGAGGGCTGGGCTCGCCCTGACAAACGTGTCGCCGTTGGCTCCTACCATCATCAGTCACCGCAAATCAGCGAAGAGACTCTAGAATGGTTGGGCGATCGCAGGCGTTTCATCCCGAAATCCATCTTCAGGCGAGATCGTGCCGCGCGCTCTGGATGACGACAATTCTGGAGGCAAAGAGCCGCCCGGACGTGTTGCCGGGATCGACTATGGCACCGTGCGCATCGGGGTCGCGCTGACCAACACGGCCCGCAGCATCGCCAGTCCGTTGGAAACGTATACCCGGCGGACCGACGAGCTGGATGCCGCGCACTTTCGGCAGTTGGCCACCGACGAGCAAGTCGCGCTTTTCGTTGTGGGACTGCCGGTGCACCTCGATGGGCACGTCGGCGGCAAGGCGGCCGAGGCGCAACGCTTCGGAGCGTGGTTGAGCGAGGTGACCGGTGTGCCCGTCGTCTACTTCGACGAGCGCCACACGTCGGTCGAAGCGCACGAGAAGCTCACGGCGGCGGACTTGCGCGGCAAACGACGCAAGCAGCGGATCGATATGCTGGCCGCGCAGATTCTGCTCGAAGCGTACCTCGAATCGCCCGAGAAAGCCGGCGTAGACCCGGGCGGTCTCGACGATGTTTCTCGCCGGCGGGGGCCGCGCCGATGACAAAGCTCGTGATCGGCTGCGGCTACCTGGGACACCGCGTCGCGCGACGCTGGCGCGTTCAAGGCGCCAACGTCGGCGTCCTGACCCGCAGTCCGCAGCGCGGTACGGAGTTGGAGCAAGAAGGCCTCACTCCGACTGTCGGCGACGTGACGGATGCCGCCTCGCTGGGAGATCTGCCGGCCTGCGATGCCGCCCTGTATGCCGTCGGCTTCGATCGCCAAGCGGGACCGTCGATGCGCACCGTCTACGTCGATGGCCTGCGAAACGTGCTCGACGCGCTCGATGGTCGCGTCGGCCGCTTGATCTACATCAGCTCGACCAGCGTCTACGGCCAAACGGACGGCAGTCTTGTCGACGAAGATTCGCCCTGCGAACCGGCCGGCGAGAACGGACGCATTTGTCTCGATGCCGAACAAGTGCTGATCGAGCACCGATTGGCTGAGCGGGCGACTATCCTGCGGCTGGCGGGTATCTATGGTCCGGAGCGGTTGATCCGCGTCGACGCGCTACGGCGCGGTGAGCCCATTGCGGCCGATCCCGACGGATTCCTGAACTTGATTCACGTCGACGACGCGGTCCGCGTGGTGCTGGCCGCCGCCGAGCGCGTCGTTTCCGAACGCGTGCTCCTGGTCGCCGACGGGCAGCCGACGACGCGGCGGGAATTCTATGAAGAGTTGGCGCGGCTGGTCGGCGCACCCGCGCCGACCTTCACGACGCCCCCCGCCGATGCCACTCGCCGCGCGACCACCAATAAGCGAGTTGATACACGGCGTCTGCGCCAGGCGCTGCCTATTGAGATCGAGTATCCAGACTATTGCGCAGGTTTGGGGGCCATCGCCGCGGTTTACTCGCGCGGCGCGCGTCCCTAGAATTCGTCGCACGTAGCGAACTCGCGGCGACCAGCCAACGAACGACGATGCTCGAGCGCAAGCCGATCTTCCCCCACGTCATCGAGATGAATCACCAGGCCGGTCAGCGGCTGGGGTGCAACGTGTACCTCATCTACGACGGACCGGACTGGGCGCTGATCGACATCGGCTACGACGACACGGTCGAAGAAATCGTCGAGCTCATCCGCCAGCTCGACTTCCCACTCTCGGCCTGCCGCACCGTGATCGCCACGCACGCCGACGTCGATCACGTGCAGGGCCTCGCGCAGGTCAAGGCGCTGTTCAAGACCACCGCCACGGGCCACCCTTTGGCTGCCCAACCGTTGGCCCAGGGCGATGCGGTACACACGTTCGCCAAGATCCCCGCTCAGGATATCGATCTGGAAATGCCGCCGGTGACGCTCGATCGGTTGGTCGAAGATGGCGATGTGATTGAAGTCGGCAGTCTACGACTCGAGGTCTGGCACACGCCCGGCCACACTGACAGCCAGCTCGCCTTTCGCCTGGGCAATCTGCTCTTCAGCGGCGACAACATCTATCGCGACGGCTGCGTCGGCGCCATCGACGCCCATCACGGCAGCGACATCCCGGCCTTCATCGAGTCGCTGGAGCGGATTCGCCAAAGCGACGTCGAGTGGCTGCTCCCCAGCCACGGCCCCATCTTTCGCAAGGATGACGCCTTGCTGGAGCGCACCATCCACCGCCTCCGCGGCTATCAGTCGATGGCCGACTTCGGCACCTGCGCCACCCACTGGCCACTGATGGAAGAATGGGACCGCGAACTGGCCGAAGGCCGGTTTCCGCAGACATCGGGATAGGCGGCCGCCGGGAGAACTCGGTCTCAGGTGGCTGATTTCGTCGCGAATCTGCGTCGCAGCCCCCGCAAAGTTTCCCCAGTTTGCCGCCGTTTTGGCTTGCGGGTCGCTTTGTGCCGGCGGCGCCGGTCGTGCGGGATATTCGCTCAATGACGGCTGGCGCGGCGGCCGATGGGTTCTATCAGACCCAGACGGCGCGCGACCTCGCCGGAGGACCTTCGGCGAGGTCGTGCCGACCGATTCTTCTTAGCAGCGACGAGGGGGGAGCTTTCATGTCTGTTCGCGCCGTGTTGGCGCTGGCCTTTGCGCTCGGTTTGGCGACCGTTTTGCTCGACCGACCCGCGCAGGCGCAGCAAGCATTCAATCGCCAGTGGGCCGGTTCCTACAACACCCAGGACTGGAACCGGTTCTACCACTACCCGTTTGTCTACTACCCACAGAACTTCTGGGCTGAAGACTACTACCGCAGCTCACAAGATCTCTACTACCGCTATCCGCCCGAGATGCGGATTCCGGTCTACAACCGCCAGTGGCACAACTACTACCCAGAAGGCCGTGCCCACTTGCGGGATCCCTATGCCCACTACGGCAGCACGAGCAAATACTTCTCCGACTCGCGGAAGTACCACCGCGGCCACCACTTCATCCTCGACGTGTTCTGACCCGGTTGGCTGCAGCACAAACTGAAGTCTAGGCGGCCACCGGCTGCGCCGGAGCGTCGGGCTGCATCAGCGCGCCGGCTCAGCGCTCGGGCGTATAGCCGCCGGCGGCGAACTCGTAGAGCACGCCGCAGGCAGTGGCCAGCTCGTCCAGATCGAGCCATTCGTCGGCGGTGTGTGCCTGTTCGACGGAGCCCGGGCCGAAGACGACGGTAGGAACACCGGCCGCGGCGAGCTTCGAGGCATCGGTGCCGTAGGGCACGCCGACGATCTCGGCACCGTCATGATGTCGGCGCGCTGCTGCCAGCAGATGCTCGGCGAGATGGCCGTTGGCTTCATCGCCCAACGGCGCTCCGTCGAGGAACGGACGCTCGTGTTCGAGTTCGAAGTCGATCTCGGGCTGCTGGGCGAGATACTCGAGCACCTGCTGATAGGCCGCTGCACTCGTCTCGCCGGGAATCACCCGGCGGTCGATCTCGATCTCGCATTCGTCGGGCACGGTGTTCACGCTGATGCCGCCGCGAATCGTTCCCACGCTCAAGGTCGGCGAACCACAGCGCGGGTGTGGCGGGAGCTGTGCTGCGATCTCGCGCTGATACCGATCCAGTGCCGAGAGCACCGGTGCCATTCGGTACAGCGCGTTGATGCCCAACTGTGGCTGGGAGCTGTGAATGGCGCGGCCGCGCGTGCGACATCGCCAACGGACCGCCCCTTTGTGCGCGACGACCACATTCAGATTCGTGGGTTCGGCAACAATCGCCGCATCGGGCCGCCGCGGCAAGACGTCGGAGTTCTGTTGCCACAGTTGAGGGATCTGATCGACGCCGCTGTAGCCGTGCTCTTCATTCACCGTGCAGGCCATCACGATCGTCGGTCGTCCGAGGGGGCGCTCGTCGATCAGCCGGGCCAACGCCACCAGCATGGCCGTCATGCCGCCTTTGATGTCGCACGAGCCGCGACCGTAGATTCGCCCGTCGGCGACGAACGGGCTCCACGGATCGATCGTCATCCCGTCGACGGGCACCGTGTCCTGATGGGCCTCGAACATCAACAGCGTCCCGCCGTCTTCCAAGGGCGGGTCGCCGTCGAACCGCGCCACGATATTGTCGCGCAGCGGCTCGACCGTCTGACGCTGATGCGGCAAGCCGAGGCGATCGAAGAGCGCTTCGAGATACTCCGTCACCTTGTACTCGAAGTACTCGGGCCCGCTCAGATCGCGACCCATGGGGTTCACGCTGGGGATCGCCACCAGGTCGCTCAAGGTTTCCACGGCGTCCAAGGACATGCAATTCAACCTTACTGGGCGGAAATGGGGGCCGAACGCGCACTGTTTGGACTACGCGATCGCAGTTACCTGCCCGAAGCTCGCGCTATCCTAGCGGGGGTCAGCTTGCTTCACCAACGTGCGCCAGCGCGCAATTCGCGGCTAGCTTTGCGAAGTGCGGGGGTAGATACCTCGTGCGCGGAGGAGCGGGTCTGCTAACCCGCGCCACGTCTGGAGTGGCCGCCACAATATTGGCCGAGGCACCCCAAATGGGCCATTGATCTCCCGGGTTGTTCGTGCCGCCGCACGCCCCTCAAGCGCGCGGCTTGACACCACCCGTGGGGCCGATAGGATTTGGCAGTGCTCGACTTACGTCGGGCTTTCTTTCGGCGATGCTTTGTGAAACGATTCACGAAGTCGGCCGTTGCCAGCCTTTCGCCAGCGCGGGTCCGATGCAGGAACTGTGGCTTCCGCAATCTGTTTGGCTGCCAGTTCTCTTGCTGGCCATCGCTGCGCTGGGATTGGCGCTGACTCTCTTAGGCGCTGCGAGCGTACTGGGGCCCCAGCGAACATCGGCTGTGAAAGCCATGCCGTATGAGAGCGGCATGGATCCGATTCACGACACGCGGCGACGCTTCGACATTCGTTTTCATCTCGTCGCCATCGCGTTTCTGATCTTCGACGTCGAAATCCTGTTTCTCTATCCCTGGGCGGTAGCCAGCGGCAGTCCGGCCGGAGTTGATGCGGTGGTCGCCAGCGCCCCAGCGGCGACCGGCGAAGTTGCTCACGCGACCGAGGCGTTGGTTGCCAGCCGCGAAATCGTCTTCGGCGAAGCGATGGTGTTCATCGTGCTGCTCGCCTTGGGCTTCGTCTACGCCTGGCGCAAGGGGATCTTCCAATGGCGGTAGCCGACCTCCCGGAAAACGTCGTCGTCAGTCGGCTTGACGCGTTGGCCAGTTGGTGTCGCAAGAACAGTCTCTGGCCGATGCCGTTTGCCACGGCCTGTTGCGGCATCGAATTGATGGCCACCGGCGCGAGCAAGCACGACATCTCGCGATTCGGCGCCGAGGTGTTTCGCTTCAGTCCGCGGCAGTGCGACCTGATGATCGTCGCCGGCCGCGTGGTGATGAAGATGTTGCCCGTCTTGCAGCGCACCTGGATGCAGATGAACGAGCCGAAGTGGTGCATCTCGATGGGCGCCTGTGCTTCGACCGGCGGCGTGTTCGACACCTATTGCGTCGTGCAGGGTATCGACCGCTTCATTCCCGTGGACATGTACGTGCCCGGTTGCCCGCCGCGGCCCGAGCAGTTGATTCAGGGCATCATCGACTTGCAGGACAAGATTCAAGGCGAAGGGACAATCTTCGGCAAGGAGTTCAAGACCAGCGAACGCAACCAGCCGAAGCGCGCGCTGCTCGAATTGCCGATTGTCGATCCGCCACTCGGCACGCAAAACCGATAACGCGACCGCGCGGCGCCGCACTCAGGAAGTCGATTAGATGGCGACCCAACAGACTCTCGATGCACTCCAGCAGGCCTTTCCCGGCGCTGCGGTGAGCGAATTCCGCGGTCAGACGCGGGTCGTCGTGCCCCGGCAGAGCATCTTCCAGGCGCTGCAGTTCTTGCGGCACGAGCAGGGTTACGACCTGCTGGTCGATATCACCTGTGTCGACTACCTGAACTATCGCGACGCGACCGATCGCTTCGGGCTGGTGTATCTGCTCACGGCCATTGACGCGAACGAGCGGATCACGCTGCGGACATTCCTCAACGAGCCCGACTTGACCGTGCCTTCGGCGGTGCCGCTGTGGAGCGGGGCCGACTGGATGGAGCGCGAGGTGTACGACATGTTCGGCATCCGCTTCGAGGGCCATCCCGATCTCCGCCGTATCTTGCTCCCCGAGGAGTTCACGGCGCATCCGCTGCGCAAAGACTACCCGTTGCAGGGTCGCGGCGAGCGGCACAACTTCCCGGTTCTCACGCGGGCGGAGGCCTGAGATGCCGCTCACACCCGCTGCCGCCGAAACGAACGATCGCTTCGTCGGCGATCTCGCGCACGACGAGCAGCAGGACTATCTGTGGACGCTCAACTTCGGCCCGCAGCATCCTGCCACGCACACCACGCTACGGATCGTGCTCAAGCTCGAAGGTGAACGCGTCGTGGCCGCCATGCCCGACATCGGCTACCTGCATTCGGGCTTTGAGAAGATCGGCGAGCACCTGGACTACAACCAGTACGTGACCGTTACCGATCGCATGAACTACATGTCGCCGATGGCCAACAACGTGGCCTGGCACTGTGCGGTCGAGAAGCTGCTGGGCATCGAGCTCACGCCGCGCGGCAAGTACATCCGTACGATCATCGCCGAGCTGGCCCGCATCAGCGATCACTTCCTCTGCAACGGCGCCATCGGTCTCGACACCGGCGCGTTCACCTTCTTCCTCTACGCCTTCTACCAGCGCGAGGTGATCTACGACATCTTCGAGACTATGTGTGGTGCTCGATTCACCAACAGCTACACGCGCGTGGGCGGCGTGATGCACGACATTTCGCCGGTGGCCATCGAGAAGATCCGCGGCCTGTTGCGCAGCGCGCCGCGGGCACTCGATGACATGGAGCGGCTGGTCAATCGCAACCGCATCTTCATCGATCGCACCAAAGGCGTCGGCGTGCTCTCGAAAGAAGACGCGATCTCCTACAGTGCCACCGGGCCCATTGCCCGGGCCAGCGGCGTGACGCGCGATTTGCGAAAAGACGAACCGTACCTGGCCTACGGCGACTTCGAGTTCGACGTGCCCTGCATGACGTCCGGCGACGTCTTTGCCCGTTACCTGGTGCGCATGGCAGAAGCCCGCGAGAGTCTGAAGATCGTCGAGAAAGCCCTGGAGAATCTGCCGGCGGGTCCGGTCAACGTGGGCATCGACGAGCGAGTGATCTTTCCCAGCAAGGACCAGGTCTACAACTCCATTGAAGGGACGATATCGCACTTCGAGCTGACAATGAGCAACCGCGGCTTCGACGTGCCGCATGAAGAAGTGTATGCCGCGATCGAGGCGCCCAACGGCGAGCTGGGGTTCTATCTTGCCGGCGATGGCAGCGACGTGGCCTATCGCGCCCGCTGTCGGCCGCCATCTTACATCCACTTCGCGCTGTTTCCGCATTTGATCAAGGGACACACGCTCAGCGACGTCGTCGCCGTGCTGGGAAGCCTGAACGTCATCGCCGCTGAACTGGATCGTTAGAGCAACGAACGACCAACAAACGCCCGCCCACGCAGCCACGCCCACCGAACTGTTTCCCGCCAGACATGTCGACTGCCAACCGAGTCCTCACCGACGAAATGATCGCCAAGATCCGGGCCTACTTTCCCCGGTATCCCAACAAGCAGGCGGTCACCGTTCCCGCGCTGCACGTCGTGAACAACGCGCTACGGTACGTTCCGCCCGAGGCAGTCGTCGAGATCGCCGAGCTGCTCGAACTCGCGCCGGCCGAAGTGCAGGACGCGCTGTCGTTCTACGGCTACTTCAAGCAGGACAAGCCTCACGGCCGCACTCGAGCCTGGGTGTGCCGTTCGATCAGTTGCGCGCTGCGTGGCGGCGAGGAAGTCCTCGAACACATGTGTACGAAGCTCGGTGTTCGACCCGGTGAAACTACGCCTGACGAGCGAGTCACTGTCGAATTCGCTGAATGCCTGGGCGCGTGCGAGTACGCCCCCTGTATGCTCGCCGGACGCGAGCTGCACAAAGACCTGACCGTCGAAAAGGCCGACGCGTTTCTCGAGTCACTCGAGTGAATTTCATTGTCGTTGTGGTTTTGCAAGACATCCGCCCCTAACCGCCGTAGAGCGAGTCGATAGTGAGTACGTTCGAGCCGGTCCTGCTGGCCAACATCGGCAAAGAGAAGAGCTTCACGCGGGAAGTTTACGAGTCCGCCGGCGGCTACACTGCGCTGCGCAAAGTGCTCAAAGAGATGCAGCCGGCCGACGTCATCGAAGTGGTCAAGGACAGCAAGCTCCGCGGCCGCGGCGGTGCCGGCTTTCCCTGTGGTTTGAAGTGGACGTTTTTGCCGAAGGATCATCCCGGCCCGATCTATTTCTGTCTCAATGCCGACGAGAGCGAGCCGGGCACGTTCAACAACCGCATCCTGATGGAGGATGATCCGCATCAGGTGCTCGAAGGTCTGATCATCAGTTGTTTCGCCACGCGGGCGACGACAGCCTACATCTATCTCCGCGTGGAGTATCCGCTCTGCTTCGAGCGCTTGCAGGCGGCGATCGACGAGTGTTACGAGGCGGGCTACCTGGGCCAGAAGATCCTCGGCAAAGACTTCTCACTGGATATCTACCTGCACAGCGGCGCGGCCGCTTACATCTGCGGCGAAGAGACCGGGTTGATCGAAAGCCTGGAAGGCAAACGCGCCTGGCCGCGCATCAAGCCGCCGTTTCCCGCCATCGAAGGCGTGTTCCGCAAGCCGACGGTGGTCAACAACGTCGAAACGGTGGCTTGCGTGCCGCACATCATCAACCGCGGCGTTCCGTGGTTCTTGTCGATCGGCGTACCGGCCGATCCCGACAATCCGCGCGATGCCGGCAGTTACGGGCCCAAGCTCTATTGCCTCAGCGGGCACGTCAACAAGCCCGGCTGCTACGAGGCGCCGCTGGGGATCACCACCCGGCAGTTGATCGACGACTTTGGCGGCGGAGTGTGGAAGGGGCGCAAAGCTAAAGCCGCCATTCCCGGCGGCATCAGCATGGGCCTGTTGACCGAAGAGGAGTTCGACCTGCCGCTCGACTTCGCCGGACCCGGCAAGGCGGATTGCCTGGGATTGGGCACGGCGGCGGTCGTCGTGCTCGACGAAACAGTGAGCATGATCGACTTCCTGCACAACAGTTGCCGCTTCTTCGATCACGAAAGCTGCGGCCAGTGTACGCCCTGTCGCGAAGGAACGGCCTGGAGCGTGCAGATGCTCGAGCGGATTCGCGCGGGCAAGGGCCGGCTGAAAGATCTGGAGCTGCTGCTGGAAATCGGCGACACGATCGGCATCATTCCCGGCACCACCATCTGCGGGCTTTCCGACGGCGCCGCCTGGCCGATCAAGAACGCCATTCGCAAGTTCCGCAGCGAGTTCGAAGAGTACATCAAGCGGACGAATGCCACCGGCTACATGGAAACCGAACCGGTCGAGGCCTTGCCGATCGCCGCCCACGGACACTAAAACGGCGGGCTTAACTGCCGGAGATGCAATATGGGCATCGTCATCGTCGACGGACAAGAAATCGAAATCGCGGACGACGAGCGACTCAACGCGATCCAAGTCGCGCGTCGTGCTGGGGTCGACGTGCCGCATTACTGCTGGCATCCGGGGCTCACCGTGGTGGCCAGTTGCCGCATGTGCCTGGTGGAAACGGGCACTCGCGATGCTGAGTCGGGCGAGATCAAGATGGTGCCCAAGCTCGTGCCGGGGTGTCAGACGCCCGCCACCGACGGCAGCGTGTTCGTCACCAACAGCGAAAAGGTTCGCCACAGCCGCGCGTTTGTGGAAGAAGGGCTGCTGATCGATCACCCGATCGACTGCCCGATTTGCGACAAGGCGGGCGAGTGCCACTTGCAGGACTACCACTTCGAGCACGGTCAGGATGCCCGCCGGGCCGACATTCGCCCCTTCACTAGCCGCCGCCGGGACGTCGGTCCCACCGTCACGCTGTTTGTCGATCGCTGCGTGATGTGCAGTCGCTGCGTCCGTTTCACCCGCGAAGTGAGCGGTACCAGCGAGTTGATGGTCATCGATCGCGGGGCGCGCGAAGAGATCGACGTCTTCGATGGCTTCCCGCTCGACAACAAACTTTCCGGCAACGTCGTCGATCTCTGCCCGGTCGGCGCGCTGGGCGACAAGGACTTCCTCTACAAGCAGCGCGTGTGGTTTATGAAGTCGCACGACGGCGTGTGTGCCGGCTGTTCGGCGGGCTGCTCCGTCGTCGTCGACGAGAATCAGGACAAGGTCTACCGATTACGTCCGCGCGAGAACATGGCCGTGAACAAGTGGTGGATGTGCGACGACGGCCGCTACGGCTTTCACCACGTTCACGACGAGGCACGGCTGGTCGAACTCGAGCGACGCGCCGCCGCCGGCTACGAATCAATCGAATGGTCGCAAGTGCCCGCCGCGCTCGAAATCGAACTCTCCAGCGCCGGGCGGCTGGCCGGCCTCATCTCACCGCATTTGACGGTCGAAGAAGCCTACCTGCTCGCGCAGCTATTGCGGAAGTTCGACGAAGAGGCGCTGTTGGCCTTGGGGCCGGTGCCCGTGCAGGGAGAAGACGAGCACTACCCGGGCGATTTCACGATTCGCGCCGAGAAATGCCCCAACCGCCGCGGCGTGGAAGAAGTGCTGCGGCACTTCAACGGCGGCGCGACCTCGCTGGACGACGTTCTCTCGCAGGTCGAATCCGGCGCGGTCGGCGGTGTGTGGCTCACTGGTGGCTATCGCGAACCATCGCTCGATGAGGGCATCGCCCAGCGACTCACTGCGGCCAAAGTCGTCGTCGTGCAGGACATGTTCACTTCGCCGGTCTGGGAGCGGGCCCACTTTCGTCTTCCGGGCGTGGCCTTCGCCGAGCGCAGCGGCTCGTACGTCAATTGCGCCGGACATCTGCAATCGTTCTCCTGGGCGGTTCGTCCGCCGACCGGTGCGCGCGTCGAAGGATCGCTGTACTGGCAGATGCTCGAGCAGCCCGGCATGTACAACCCGCGCAGCGTGCTCGCAGAGATCGCCGGCACGATCCCGGCCTTTGACGCCGCAGCGGGTGAGATACCTTCCACCGGCGTGGCGCTCGAAGCGCCCGCCATGAGTCCTACGGCTTAAGGCACCCGCTGATGGTCCCGATCACCGTCGAAGCGCTGATCAAGATCGCGATCTTCTTGTTCGTGATGATGACCGCGGCGGCCTATCTGGTGTTGCTCGAACGCTGGATGTGCGCCTGGATTCAGGATCGCAAGGGACCGAATCGCGTCGGCGTGCCGCTCACCAAGATCAAGCTCTTCGGGCTGGGGCAGCCGCTGGCCGACGGGCTGAAGATGATCCTCAAGCAAGAGTACACGCCGGCCCACGTCGACAAGGTGTTGTTCACGCTGGCGCCCATCGTGATTCTGGCAGCAGCGCTAGCCACGTTTGCGGTGATTCCGATGGGCAGCATCCTGCCGGCGGACGTGGCGTTCGGCTATCTCGATCGCCCGGTGGAGATGATTGTCGCGCCCAGCGTCGACGTGGGGATGCTCTACGTTTTCGCGCTGAGCAGTCTGGCGGTGTACGGCGTGATTCTCGGCGGCTGGGCCAGCAACAACAAATACGGCTTCATCGGCGCATTGCGCTCCAGTGCCCAGTTGATCGCCTACGAGCTGCCGCTCGGGTTGGGCATCTTGGGCGTCGTGCTGGTGGCCAACTCGCTGGAGCCCGAGAAGATCATTCGGGAGCAGGCCAGCACGGGCCTGTGGTTTGCGTTCGCACAGCCGCTGGGCTTTCTGGTGTTTCTCGTGGCGGCATTTGCCGAAGCGGCGCGGCTGCCGTTCGACTTGCCCGAGGCCGAACAGGAGCTGGTCGGCGGCTACCACACCGAGTACTCCGGCATCCGGCTGTTGTTGTTCCTCATCGCCGAGTTCCTGCACATGGTCACGGCCTCGTTCTTGATCGTGATCCTGTTCTTTGGCGGCTGGCATCTGTGGGGGCTGACCGGGGCCAATGTGACGGATGTGACCTGGTTCCAAAGCATCGCCCGGGTGGGCGTGCTGACCGTCAAAGTGCTGCTGTTGATTCTGTTCTTCATGCTCGTCCGCTGGAGTTGGCCCCGTTTCCGCTTCGACCAGTTGATGACTTTGGCCTGGAAAGTGATGCTCCCGCTGGGGCTGGTGAACCTGGTGGTGGTGGCGGTCACCCAGGAGTACCACGCATCGATCATCGCAGCGCTGGAAGGCCTTGGTGGCCAGTTCACATTGACGGCCTGCATCTGGCTGGTCTCGATCCTCAGTTGCATCGCCATTGCCATCATCGCGCCCAGAAGCGGTGACAACCGGCCGCGCTTCTATCAATTGCCGTTGCGAGGACAGGCTTGAACCGTTGGTCACCCGGCCGACGCGAGGCAAATCAATCGATGAAGTCAGACGATCCCAACATCAAGTGGCTCGACGAACCGAAGCTCGGCCTGGCCGGGCGGTTGTACCTGCCTTTGGTCGTGCAGGGGCTCACGACAACCACGCGCCACCTGTTTTCCAAGAAGGTCACGCAGAGCTTTCCGGAACAGCGACCCACCTTCGGTAACCCGCTCATCTACCGCGGCGTTCATCGGCTGAACCGCGATGAGCAGGGCCGGGTGAAGTGCGTGGCCTGTTTTCTGTGTGCCACGGCCTGTCCGGCCCACTGCATCGATATCGTGGGCGTCGAGAGTCCCTGGCCCGATCGAGAGAAGTATCCCGAGAGCTTCGTCATCGACGAGCTGCGCTGCATCTTCTGCGGCATGTGCGAAGAGGCCTGTCCGGTGGACGCCATCGAGCTTACCAGCCTGTTCGATCTCACCGGTCGCAGCCGTGAAGAGATGATCTTCGACAAAGAGAAGCTACTGAGCGTCTACGACCAGACCAAAGACGCCGAACCTATGCGTTCCACGACGGGGCGCGACCACGTCGAGCCCGCGCCCGGCAAGAGTACCTGATGAACGTCGACTACGGACTGTACGTGATTGCCGCGGCATTGCTGGCCGTCGGAGTGTGGCTGCTGCTGCCGCCACATTCCCACCGCGCGCGGGTGTTCGGCGCCGTGCTGGGCCTGGCCGGTTTGGGCATGCTGGCCGCGCAACTGCCGGCGCTCAACGTGTGGGTCGATCGCAACGTGTTTCGCGTGTTGGCCGCAGTCACGATCGTCTCGGCCGTGGCCACCATCACCTGCCGCAGTCCGGTGTACTGCGCCATCTGGTTCGCGCTCACGCTTTTGGCGTCGGGAGCGTTGCTCTTCATCCAAGGCGCACAGTTTCTCGGCGTGGCCACCGTGGCGGTCTACGCCGGCGCAATTCTCGTCACGTTCCTGTTCGTGCTGATGCTGGCCCAGCCCGAGGGCCACGCCTACTACGACCGCGTCACCTGGGAAGGCAATCTCGCCGCGTTGGCCGGCGCCGTGCTGGTCGGCGTGCTGACGATGACGATGGCTTCGGTGTTCACGGGCGTCGATGCCGAAGCCCTGGCAAGTGAGTTGTCCACCACATCAACAACCGCCCTCGCGCTGGCCGAAGAAGACAGCGCTGCAGACGCCGCCGTGGCGACCGACGGAGAGACGGTTCTCGCGCAGGCCGATGATGATGCGGCTGCCGAGAATCCGCCCCCGGAGCTCGATCCGCGGCTTCAAGAACTGCGGCAAGGGGTGCTCCACGGCGATCACGTTGCCCGGCTGGGCGGCCAACTGTTCAGTCGATATCTGCTGGCGGTCGAAATCGCCGGCACCTTGCTACTGGTGGCGCTGGTGGGCGCGGTGGCCATCGTGATTCACGGGCGGGGGTCGCTCCGCCAGCAGCCAGCGGCCGATCCGTTCGCGCCGGGGAGGCCGCAGCCATGATGAACGAAGTTGCCTGGCTTCACGGCTACCAGTTCGTGGCGGCGATGCTGTTCAGCATCGGCCTGATTGGTTTTCTCTGCCGCCGCAACATGATCGTCATGTTCTTGTGTGCCGAGATGATGCTGCAGGGCGTCTCGGTCAGCCTCGTCAGTTGGGGCCGCTTCCACAACGACTGGGACGGCCAGATTCTCACCATCTTTATTCTCGCCGTCGCGGCCTGCGAAGCCGGCATCTCGCTGGCCCTGGTGCTGATGGTCTTCGAACGTTGCGGCAAGCTCGACATTGCATTCTGGCAGCACACCCGCGAGGCGAATCAGCCTGAATATGTCGACGAAGGATTGCCCGAGCCGGAGTTCGAGAAGCCGAGCTGGCCGAAGTTGACGCCGGCGGGCATCGAACCGGAAATCGAGGAAGAGGAGATCTCTTACCGCAGCCATGTATGAGATCGACCAACTATTGGTGCTCATTCCGGCGCTGCCGCTGGCGGCGACGCTGGTCACTGCCATCTTTGGCAAGTGGCTGTTGCGTTCTTACAGCCACGTGCCGGCCATGGTGGCGATGCCCTCGGCATTCGTGTTGAGCGTCGCGCTGCTGATCGCCGTCAAGACGGAGGTCGACGACCAACGCCGCGACCTGACGGCCACCGCAGCCGCCGCCGTGGACGACGCCCATCACGAGGGCGAACACGACGCGCATCACGCGGTAGCCGTGCCCTACGAGCACGTTTACACCGTATGGACCTGGGCCGACGTGCCGGCGGCGCTCGATCAACCGACGGGCGAAGAGGCGACCGCCGCGCCGAGCAATTTCAATATCGGCATCACGCTCCGCTGCGACGGGCTGACGTGCATCATGCTCTCGATGGTCACGTTCATCTCCACGCTGATCGTGATCTACTCCATCGGCTACATGCACGGCGATGATGGCTACTGGCGGTTCTTTACCTACGTCTCGCTGTTCGTCTTCTCGATGACGATGCTCGTCAGCGTGAGCAACTTCCTGTTGCTGTACGTTTTCTGGGAAGCCGTCGGCGTCTGCAGCTATCTGCTCATCGGCTACTGGTACGAGAAGCCCTCGGCGGCGGCCGCCGGCAAGAAGGCCTTTCTCGTCAACCGCATCGGCGATTTCGGCTTCGCGCTGGGCGTGTTCCTGATCTGGACGACCTACGGCACGCTCAACTTTCACGATACGGCAGCCGCCACAACGTCGGATGCCGTCGTTGCGGCCGAAGGCGCTGCGGAAGAAACAACCGTCGCAGAAGCCGGCGTGTTCGGAGAAACGAGGCTCTCGGCCGAAAACGGCTACGTGGGCGGTGGCGTGGGACTGGCTATCTGCCTGTTGCTGTTGCTGGGGGCCTGCGGCAAGAGCGCTCAGTTCCCGCTGCACGTGTGGTTGCCCGACGCGATGGAGGGTCCCACGCCCGTCAGCGCGTTGATTCACGCCGCCACGATGGTCACCGCCGGCGTCTACATGGTCACCCGCTGCGCGCCGCTCTACTTCGTCTCGACTGAGGCGATGCTGACCGTTTCCCTCGTCGGTGGATTCACCGCTTTACTGGCCGCGCTGATCGCGCTCACGCAGACCGATCTCAAACGCGTGCTGGCCTATTCGACCGTCAGCCAGCTTGGCTACATGTTCCTCGGGCTGGGCACTGGCACCTTGATCGGTCTCACGGCCGGCATGTTCCACCTTTTCACGCACGCCTTTTTCAAGGCGCTGTTGTTCCTTGGCTCGGGCAGCGTGATGCATGCCATGGGCAACGTGATCGACATGCGCCGCTTCGGCGGATTGCGAAAGCTGATGCCCTGGACGTGTGGCACGTTCTTCATCGGGTGCCTGGCTCTGGCCGGCGTGCCGCCCTTTGCCGGCTTCTGGAGCAAGGACGAAATCCTCTCAGCCGTGCACATCGCCGGTCACTCGACCAGCATCTGGTACGAAGTGCTGTACTGGACGGCCGTCGGCACCGCGCTGTTGACCGCCTTCTACACGTTCCGGGCGTTCTTCCTCACCTTTTACGGCGAAGAGCGAATTCCCGAGGAAGCAGGCCACCACGCGCACGAATCGCCGGCCGTGATGACCGTGCCGCTGGTGATACTCGCAGTCTGCGCCACGCTGGTGGGGGCACTGTTCACGTATGGCCATACGTTCGCCGAATTCCTCTGGGCAACCCCGTCGCTGACGTACGGGCCGCTGTGGGCCACGTTGGAAACGACGCCACTGGAGTTTCACGGCGACACGGCCATGCTCAGCTTCATCGTGGCCCTGTCCGGCATCGGCATCGCCGCGTTTCTCTACTTCGGCGATCGCACGGCGCTCAATCGGCTCACGGCCGTCTTGCGTCCCGCCTATGTGCTCTCCTACGGCAAGTTCTTCTTCGACCCGCTGTACGAACTGCTGATCGTCTGGCCGCTGCGGGCGCTGGCCTACATCGCCTATTTCCTCGATCGCTTCCTCGTCGACGGCATCGTGAACGTCGTGGGCGTGGTGCCGAAGACGGTGGCCCGGCTGTTCCGTTACTTGCAGACGGGCATGGTGCAGTTCTACGCCCTGGCGATGGTGCTGGGGTTGTTGGTGTTGGTGCTGGTCGAGACGTTTCTCGGCCGCAGTGGTCCCTGAATCGAGTGCGAACCATAACTCGCTGCCACGCGACGTAGGCAACTCATGAACCTGTTGGTGATCAGCATCTTTCTGCCGCTGGTAGGCGCCGCGGCCGTCTGGGCGATGGCTCCCGGCGGCAAGGCAACCGCGCGGATGGTGGCGCTGATCACGGTCATCGCTACGTTGATTTGTGCGGGACTGGTTGTCGCCGATTTCGACCCCAGCGTGGGCGATCAGTACGCGATCGACTTGCAGTGGCTCGGGTTGGGCGACGATGCGCTCGACGTGCGGTTCAGTCTGGGGCTCGATGGTTTGAGCGTCTGGCTCTACGGGCTCAGCGCGCTGTTGATGATCACCTCGGTGTTGGTGAGTTGGGAGGCGATCGACGATCGCGCGCCGGCCTTCTACACGCTGCTGTTGTTGCTCGAAAGCGGCATGTTGGGCGTCTTCGCGGCCCGCGACATCATGCTGTTTTACGTGTTCTTCGAGTTCACGCTCATCCCGCTGTTCTTCCTGATCGGCATGTGGGGCTACGAAGAGCGCCGCTACGCCGCGGTGAAGTTCTTCGTCTACACCCTGGCAGGCAGCGTGCTCACGTTCCTGGGGCTAATCGCCATCATCCTCTGGGTTTACTTCGAGTCGGGAACGATGACGTTCTCCATCGCCCGGCTTGGCGAAGAACTGGCCGCCACGCCGCTGCCGAAGGTGGCCCAGTGGTGGATCTTTATCGCGCTGTTCGCCGGCTTTGCGGTCAAAGTACCGCTATTCCCGTTTCATACCTGGTTGCCGCTCGCGCACGTGCAAGCTCCCACGGCAGGCAGCGTGATACTGGCCGGCATCTTGCTCAAGATCGGCACCTACGGCTTCGTCCGTTTCAGCATTCCCATGCTGCCCGATGCTTCCGCCGCATTGATGCCGTTCGTGCTCTGGCTCTCCGTGGCCGGCATCATCTATGGCGCGCTGGTGGCCCTGGCCCAAAGTGACATGAAGCGATTGATTGCCTATTCCAGCGTCAGCCACCTGGGCTTTTGCATGTTGGGTCTGTTCGCCTTCAACAAGCTCGGCATACAGGGCGGCATGTTGCAGATGATCAATCACGGGCTCTCCACCGGTGCGCTCTTCGCCCTGGTCGGCATGCTCTACGAGCGCTACCACACCCGGGAGATCAAAGAGTTGGGGGGGCTCGCCCGCCGCACGCCGTGGCTGGCCGCCTGCATGTTGCTAATGACCTTTTCCAGCATCGGCCTGCCGGGGCTGAACGGCTTTGCCGGAGAGTTCCTGCTGTTGATCGGGATGTTCCAGCGGGCGTGGGCCGAAGCGCCGGGTCTCTGGCAGACGCAGTTCCTCGTGATTGCCGTGCTGGCCGTCTCGGGCGTGGTGCTCGGTGCGTGGTACATGTTGTGGCTCATTCAGCGCGTGTTCTTCGGACCGTTGAACGAAGCCACGCACGCCGCGGGCGACCCGCCGGTCCGCGATCTTTCGCTACGCGAGCTGGCGGCCATTGCGCCGATTGCCGTGTTCGTCTTTTGGATTGGTTTGCAGCCGCAATTCTTCCTGAAGCGGATGGAGCCGGCCGTCGACGAGTTGGTCGCCACCGTAGCTCCGCGCGTACCGCAGGTGCTCGTCGAAGGCGATGACGGGACTGCACAAGACGAGCCACTCGCCGCATCGAACGACGGCGGCCGAGAGCACGTCGCGCAACCCGCGCTCACCGGACAATCGGGCGAACAGGTTTCGCTGACGATTGCCGACTCCGTTTCACTACACGAACGCAACTCGATGCCACCGCCTCCTGAGCGCTAACTGCCAAACGTAACGACATGGAACTTACCGAACCGATTGTCAGCCGCGTGATCACGACCGAGACCATCTCGGCCATCGGGCCCGAGATCGTGCTCGTCGCGACGGCGACGGCCATTTACGTGTTGGGCTCGATCTTCAATGCCCGCTGGCTGTGGAGCACGCTCGCGGGCCTCGGATTGTTGGCCTCGGCGGCGATCCTCTCCCAGGTGGGCGGCAGCGGATACGGCCCATTGGCCGATGACGCGCTGGGCCTTTACATCCGCTGGCTTTCGTTGGGCATCGGCGGTTTGTTCGTGTTGCTCACCACGAGTGCGGCGGTCCGCGATCAGGGCGCGGAGATGGTCGGCTCGCTGCTGTTGGCCATCAGCGGCATGATGCTCCTGGCCACCAGCCAGGAACTGGTCACCGTGTTCCTGGGGCTCGAACTGATTTCGATTCCCACGTACGTGTTGCTCTATCTCGGTCGTCGCGACGTCGCTTCGCAGGAATCCGCGCTGAAGTACTTCTTTCTCAACATTCTGGCTTCGGCCATGATGCTTTATGGTTTCAGCTTCCTCTACGGGCTGGCCGGATCGATGCACTTGGCCGATATTCACGCGGCCCTGGCTGCAGGTACTTCGGCATCGGACCAGTTCGCGCCGCTGAGCTCACTGTGCATCCTGCTGATCTTCGCCGGGCTGGGCTTCAAGATCGCCGCCGCCCCGTTCCACTTTTACGCGCCGGACGTCTATCAGGGCACCACCAACACGAACGCCGCGCTGCTGTCGATCATTCCTAAGATCGGCGGCCTGGTGGTGATGATTCGTGTCTTGCTGGTGGCCATGCCCGGCTTCGAGCCGTTCGCCTGGCGGTTGGCACTGATCCTGGCCATCCTCACCATGACCGTGGGCAACATCCTGGCGCTGTGGCAAGACAACGTCCGGCGCCTGTTGGCGTATTCGTCCATCGCGCACGCCGGCTACATGCTGATCGGGCTGGCAGTGGCCTTCGCTTTGGCCTACGAGACGGGCGTGCCTTCGATTGCCGGATCGGCATTCGACGGTGTGGCAGCCGTGTTGCTCTATATGGCGGTCTACGCCGTGGCGACCGTCGGAACTTTCGCGGCGCTCACCTACCTCGGCGATGACAGTCGGGAGATCAACACGGTCGAAGAGCTGGCCGGGCTGGCGCGCAGCCATCCGGTCGTTTCGACGATGATGGCCGTGTTCATGTTTTCACTGGCCGGCATTCCGCCCCTGGCGGGCTTCTGGGGCAAACTGGCGCTGTTCGGCTCGGCGCTCTCGGTCGATGCGGGCGCCGGCGGATCGGAACTGCGGTGGTGGTTTGTCTTGCTGGCCATCGTGGGCGTCTTGAATGCCGCCATCGCGGCGGCCTATTACTTGCGGATCATCGGCGTGATGTATTTCCGCCAAGCCGTTTCCGCCCCCACGGCCGAAGGTGGGCAGGGTGCCTGGCTGGCGATGGCCGCCTCGGCTCTGCTAGTCGTGGGCATCGGTGTCTTCTCCGGGCCGCTCTGGACCAGCTCGCTACGCGCCAGCCGATCGCTGCTGGACGCCCCCGAAGTGGCCGTCGACCGAGGATCATCTCCGCAAGATGGGGGGGTACCGAACGTCGAACGGATGGCCACGACACAACCTACGCGCGATCTTGATGGGCCGCCGCCGAAGTTGAATGAGCAGCCGCAAACGCCGCCTGCAGCGAGCAGCGCTGCTTTTCAGATCGTCGAAATCGACTGACCCATCCTCTGGCGCAGTTTAGGGTTCGGCAGCCGTCGGGCGGAATGGTCAGCGCCCCGGGGAACCCCAGGCGCAGGAAAAAAAGGCGGCGGCCAGGTTGGGCGAACCCTCTGGCAAGCACTGTCCGATTGGGTATCCCGGCCGCCGCCTGAGCTGTTGAGACTACGCGCGGCCTGTGACATCCCCTGACACAGGTATGCGGATTCCCGCACAGCGCGCCTCTGGGGTCGCTTCCAGAGTGCTGGCTAGTTCACCGCAGTCGGCAATTCGTTTGTGGCCTTTGCAGGTGGTGCCTAGATTGAGATGCGGGCGGCTGATGCACCGGAACCGCAACTGCGACTTGCGACTACGGCGCATCGCCGGGCGTGGAGCAGGTGGGCGAGCGGGCATTCAGACGTGCAAAGCCGCGCCCGGCTCTGCCCCTATGAGAAGGGCGCGATGGCTCGACGACGTGATGGACTCCCGGCGCTGCGGCGGCTGGTCGAGGAGACGACGACACCCCTGGCGTTGATCGACGATCAGGGGCGCATTACTTACTGCAACACGGCGCTGGCCGAACTGTTGGGAGTTGCCCCCGACGAGTTGATCGGCCAGCCCTGCCGCCAGCCCTTGAGTGAAACAACCAGTCGGGCCGCGCTGGCCGCCGCCGCTCTTGCGCCACCCATCGGCGAGGCGCACCTCGACAGTCTCCGCAGGGACATCAGTTTGACGCTCGCCGACGGTCAACTCGCCGTGCGGCGTGCATCGTTCGTGGCCATGGCGTCTGCGCCGAGTGAACACGCGGACCCCTCACACACCCTGGTGTTCATCGAATCTGAAGATCGCGCCGCCGAGCGAGCACAGTATTCCGATCCGCTCGCCGTGCCCGATCCACAGCGCTTGCAGCTCGAAGTTGGTCGCTTTCGGCAGCAAGTCGCGGCGCGATACGGAATCGCGAGCCTGATTGGCAACAGCTCGGCTGCCCGCCGCTTGCGGTCGCAAGTGGAAGCGGCCGCCGCCAGTGCGGCACACGTTCTTGTCAGCGGCCCTCGGGGAAGCGGGCGCGAGCATGTCGCGCGCGTCATACACTACGGCCACAGCGGCGCAGAGCAGGTGCGTTTGATCACGTTCGAGGCCGATGCGCTCACGCCGGAGTTATTGCGATCGGCGTTTGCCGAGCTCGCGACGCGCGCCGAGAACGCGCCCCAGACGGCCGGATCCATCCTGCTTTGTCATGTGGACGCACTCGCAGCGGAACTTCAAGCAGTGCTCGAGGATCAGATTGAGCTGTCCGGTCGCGGCGTACGCATGTTGACGACTTCCGAGCAGCCGCTCGAAGCGCTGGCCAGCGGCGAGGACTTTCGCACTTCGCTCGCCGCGACGCTGGGCACCGTCGCGGTCCATCTCGAACCCCTGACGGCGCGCCGCGAAGACATTCCGGCGCTGGCGCAATTGCTGCTCGAAGAGCACAACGCCGAAAACGGGCAACGCCTGGGCGGATTCGAGCCCGAGGCGATCGAGTCGCTCACGGCATACACTTGGCCGGGCAACGTCGACGAATTATCGGAGATCGTCCGCGCGGCGTGCGCAGCGGCCGCCGGACCACTCGTGCGACGGGCCGATCTTCCCCAGCGATTGCGACACGGGCTGGCCGCCGATGCGCGGCCGCCGACCAGCGACGAAGCCATCGAGCTGGATCGATTCCTGGAACAGATCGAAGAGGAATTGATCCGGCGAGCGGTCCACCAGGCGCGGGGCAATCGGGCCAAGGCCGCGCGCCTGCTCGGCATCACGCGGCCGCGACTCTATCGCCGCGTGATGCAGTTGGGTCTGGAAGAAAGCGACGGACATTCATCCTAGCGCCACAGCGCCGGCGGGGCGTTGCCTCGGCACACACTCAGGTCTAATATGACGCAGCAGCCTGCGAGTCGTGGAGTGTTTTCGCCGCCGCCGGTTGTGTGCGCGGTTTGCGAACGTTCGGGACTGTGGTCGGCCACGCTCCGGCGGCTGCTCGATTCGGAGCGGGTCGAACTCGTCGAACTCCGCAGCCGGCAGGAGCTTGCCGAGTGGCTTGTCGCCCAGCCCGGGGCGGCGGTCGTCCTGGAGCTGCCTGCCGATGCGGCGGCGACGCTCGACGAGCTTGCTCGCTTGCGGCGCGAGTTTCCGCAGACCTTGTGGATCGTTGTTGCCGCCGGCGCCGAGCGGCCGTGGCTGGAGCTGGCCGGTGAGTTAGGCGCGACGTGCGTCGTCGCTTCGTTGGCTTACGCGGACTTGGTGGCTGGCGCTCTGCGGCAGTGGGCAGGAAAGCACGTTTCGTCCAGCCAGGATGGATTCGAACATATTCGGGCCAACATGCCTTGGCAGGCGGTCGATGCAATGCGACCGCTCCCCAGCGGCAAGAGGTCCGCGCCCAGCGGCGAGCCGCCAGAAGAACCGATCGAATTTGAACCGCTCTTTTGAGCCTCGGGCCAACGGGCACTGTCAGTTTAGAAAGCAGATCGAGGCCTCTTGAGTTGTGGCGACCCGCTGAGGGGAGCAACCATCGGGGCCATCTAACAGGGAAAGCGACCTCTATGAACGATGGCGAAGCCACCCTGAAGGCGGTCGAAAGCGTGCTGGCCGACTTCGCCGACCCGGAAACGGGCCGCTCGGTGGCCCAGATGGAACAAATCAGTGACGTCGCGCTCGAAGGCAACAAGCTCGCGCTGACGCTGGCTTTGACCACGCACTCCGCGCCACTGTGGCAGCAGACGCGCGCTGGACTCGCTGAGCGACTACGCGCGGAAGTGCCGGGGCTGACGGATGTCGAGATTCGCGAAGCGGTGCACGAGCGGCGGCCTGAGAAGATCGGCGAGATTGGGTTGGCCGCCAAGAGCGTGATTGCAGTCGGCTCGGGAAAGGGTGGCGTGGGCAAGAGCACCATCGCCGCCAGTTTGGCATTCGGCTTGGCCCGTTACGGGTGCCAGGTGGGATTGATGGATGCCGACGTCTATGGTCCCAGCATTCCACATCTGATCGGCGTCAACCAGCGTCCGCAGATCACCGAGCAGAAGCGGATCGAGCCGATCGTGGCAGACGGATTGCGCGTGATGTCGATGGGTTTCCTCGTTCCGGCCGGAGAGGCCGTCGTCTGGCGCGGCCCGATGTTGCACGGGGCCATCACGCAGTTCCTCCGCGATACCGATTGGGGAGAGCTCGACTACCTGATCATCGATATGCCGCCGGGCACCGGCGACATCGCGCTGACGCTCTCACAGTTACTCCCGCTCACCGGTGCGGTCGTGGTTTGCACGCCACAAGACGTCGCGCTGTTGGACGCGGTGAAGGCCATCGCCATGTTCCGCAAGGTCAACATTCCCGTGTTGGGGATGGTCGAGAACATGAGCTACTTCATCTGTCCGGACAACGGCAAGCGTTACGAGATCTTCGGCACCGGCGGAGCCCGGCGGCGTGCCGAAGAGCTCGAAGTGCCCTTCCTGGGCGAGGTGCCGATCAACATGCAGATCCGCATCCAGGGGGATGAGGGCCGGCTGAAGTCGACGTTTGACGATGCCGACGTGGCTCCCTTCTTGGAGCAGATTTGCCAGCAACTCGCCCGCCAGCTCGCGGACCGCCATCAGGAAAGACCGCCGCTGCCGAGTCTCTCGGTGCTGTGAACAGAGGGCTCCGCCTCGGATCGGGAGCCGGTATTCCTGAGGTGCGACCGCGCCGATCGCCCGACGCGCGATGGGCCGCAAAAAAGCGAGAGCCGCCCGGCCCACAAGGGGCCAGACGGCTCTTTCTTGTCGTTACTGGGTCCGTTCGAGCGACTGCCGTGCAGGGCACCGCAGTGCTCACCGCTGTCGTTCGTTTCGGCCGGTGGCCTCAGCCCCCGTGCCGCTGCGGCAGCGGTCAAGGCGAGAAAGCTACTTCTTCTTCTTCGTTGCCTTCTTCTTCTTTTTCTTGGCGCCCTTGCGCTTCGTAGCCTTCTTCTTGGTCGCCTTACGCTTGGCTTTCTTTTTAGCCACGCTTCTTCCTCCGTACTGAAGTTCCTGATGGGTGTCGCCTCGGCAACGTCATGCAGGCCGAGTGAACCAAACGACTCCCATCAACTGACAAGAAACACGACATTCCTTGGCAACGCCTGATCGTGTGCTCGCTGGGTTGCTGCGAACCAGAGCGTCTTGTCGCTTACAAGGAACTACCTTACGTCGTATTAGGAACAAATCTCCAAAATAGTGCAATACGTTTTGGCTACAATTTTGCCTTCTCGCAAAAATCTTTTTTTGCCACACAGCAACGTTGCGCGACAAAAAGTTGGCAGGCGAACCGTGCGTGCGTGTTCGTCGCAGGGTTCTGTGTGTCGAATCGCATTGCGATCATCGCAACGATCGCATCGCCTTGCGCGCGATCTGTATCAGCGATCGAACAGACTGCGACCGCTGAGTCTCTGGTAACCATCCAGGGCGAACAAGCCAAAGAACAGAGGCATGAACATGCTTTTCCCGGCCAGCGCCGTGGCCACAGCTAACGCCACGGCGAGTGTCATCGAGAGCTGCAGCGATGCGCGTAACCCGTTGTCCATGCGCGAGTTAATGAACAGCTCTCGAGCCACGCGGCCACCGTCGAGCGGGAAGATCGGCAGCAGATTCACCAGTCCCCAATAGATGTTGATGAACAGCGCGTTGTCGAGAACCTGAAGCCCGATGCGACCAAGTTGCAATGGTTGGCCCGAGCCGAATGTCACCTGCCAACCCAGGATGCGGTACTCGATGCGCTGCCCGCTGATCACGACGAGCAGAATGATGAGCGCGGCCAACAAGAAACCCGCCGCCGGACCGGCCAAGGCGACGATCACCCGACGTTGCATCGTCGGGCGGCGCTCCTCCAGCAGAGCCAGTCCCCCGCCCCCGTAGAGCACGATGGACGCCGGCCAGCGAAAATAGCGCGCGGCCAGCGCATGACCCAGCTCATGCACCAGCACCGAGACGAAAACAACACCCACCCAGATCACGACCGGTTGTGGCCGACCGTCGCCCAAACCCAACAGCGCCGCCACGAGCCAGAAGAAAGGGTGCACGCGTACCGGAAACCCCAAGGCCCAGAATCTCAGATCCCAGGGACTGCGCGGCGGCTCGGAAAAGAGCACGCGATACACCTCGCCAACAGGAGTTGCTTGGAGCCGTCCGGCATCAATCGAGCGCCGGCAAGCGTGTGCAGATTAGTCGCGTCTCGCGCCGGCAGTCAATTCCACCGCTCCGGGCCTTTCGAGCAAAACGATGCGGACGCCTGCGTGCGCTCCATCGCTGATGACGCGCAATCCGCCTGCGACAAGCCACGCGACGGCTTCGTCGGCCGGAATCCGGCCCTCCACGACCACGGCGGCCATCGCGGCATCGCGCAGTTTCAGCTCGCGCGGGCTGGTGTCCGGGTCTGCTTCGGCGGTGCCGGGCAACTGGTGCAGGAATCGGTAATCGCCCGCCGGCGCTCGCAAGTCGGCCAAGGGGTACAGCCAGGCTGCGTTAATTACCAGGACGTCGTCCCGCGTGGACAACTGTTCGGCGGCCTTGCGGGCCAGCAATTGCTGTGCGACCAACTCATCGTCGCGAGCTTGACGATACAAAACGCCCCCTGCTGCCGGAAGCAGCGGGACCAAGGGGAGCGCCATCAACGTTAGCAACAACGCTGCGCGCGACGGTTGGCCGAATCGCCTGGCGAGCAGGGCACTAAGCTCAGCGGCCACCAGCACGGCCCAGGGTACAGCCAACTGCACGTAGTGGGGATAGTCGCGGACTGCCAGCGGCAGAGCTGATAGAAACAGCGTCCCGCCCAACACGATCTGCCGCCAGTCGCCGAATATGATGAGCGCCGCGCCCAGCACGAGAAACGGCAGTAGCGCGGTTGCCGGACCTCCCTCGGTCAATGCGACGAACATTCCCCGCAGTCCCGCTTGCTCGTAGGAGTCCAGACGATCGCCGAATGTGCTCCAGTGCAGGATCAACTCAGCAATGCCGCTCATGCCAAAGCCGCGCAGCAGAGGGTAGACCACCGCGGGCAGCGTGATTGCGATTAAGAAGCAAAGTAGCGGCATGGCCCAACTTGGCTGGCGTCTCCCCGTTGTGCGGGACTCTTCGGTCGCACCCGATTCCGGCATTTCGGGATCGGTATTGCTGATACTCGGTGCAGCGACGGATTGCATGTTCGCGCTCGCGCGGCCGTCGCGCAGCAGGGCCAGGATCGCAATCGCGGGCACGCCGACGATGGCATACTGTTTCATCATCAGCGCGATGCCGCACGCCAATCCGGCCAACGCGGCCGCAGCCAGCCGCGACGGTATGGCCACTGCGGCCAATCCGATTAGCAGCGCGAGGTTGACGCCACCTTCCAGCACGACGGCCGTCCCATCGCAGGCAAACACCCACACGGCAAACATCGCAGCCGCCAAAACCGCCAACTCTCGCTCGTGCCCGCGATTGCGCAGGAAGCGATAGATCAGCAGGGCGCTGGCGACGTGCAGGGCGTACACGATGGCCTTCACGCGGAGCGGATCGCGCAGGGTGCGCTGTCCGGCCAAGGCGAGTAGCTCGATGAAGGCCGGCGGATAGTCGCAGGCCAAGTCGCGGTAGAGCACCTCGCCGCCGGCAGCCTCGCGGCTCAAAGAGAGGTAAAGCCCTGCGTCGACGTTGAGCGGCGCCCAGCGAAGCGCCCCCGCCCAACCCGCGAGGGCCAACAGGCAGAAGAGCGCGCTGAGTAAATAGGTCCGGGCCATCAGCCGTCGTCAAGCGGCCCGGCGTGCGCTGCACCTGGAGTGGTCGAATGGCGCGTCGCGCTGGTCGCCGCCGCGTCCCAATGCGGACTGGGAATCGGATGACCGGCATCCGTGATTTCGGCCATGATGTACTCCGCTGCCGCCCGGGCTGCGCCGCCGGGAAGCTCCTCGCGCAGCGCGTGCAGACCCCGGACGCAGGCGGCTCGCAAGGGCTCGTCGGTGAGCCAGCGTACGACGTGCGCGGCCATCTGTTCGGAACAATCTCGCCAAGTCAGGTACTCGGGAAACAACTGCGCCTCAGGCGCGCCAGCCCCGCGCTCACTGGCGCGCGTGCGTGGCGCGAGGGCATCGTCGCTGGCCAACAGGTTTACCAGCGTAATATATCGCACTTTGCGCATCACGTGCTGCGCCGCATACCCTGTGCGGCTGACTTGATAGACGATCACCGTCGGCTTGGCGTGACACAGGAGCTCGAGCGAGACCGAACCGGAAACCGCCATGCAACACGTGGCGGCGTGAATCAATTCCGGAGTGCGGCCCGCGTGAACCTCCGCTTCGATGCCGGCGGCGGCCACAGCCTGACGTGCCGTGCGCGCGTGCTCATCGCTGACGCAGGCCAAGGCCAGACGCGTTTCGGGCACGTGCAACTGGACCCGCTTGGCCGCGCGAAGCATGAGCCGCAAGTTGTGATCCAGTTCCTGCGTTCTCGAACCGGGCAGCAGCGTGATCAAAGGTTGCTGGTCGCGCTGGATCTGCGCGATGAACTCGTGGTCGAGCACGCGCTCGCGGACTTCGTCGACGAACGGATGCCCGACCAGCACCGCGCGGCATCCGTGGTCGGCATACCACTTGCGCTCGAAGGGCAAGCCGCACAAAACGTGATCGACCAGCCGTCGCATCTTTTTCATCCGCCAGCGGGCCCAGGCCCAAACTTGCGGCGGGCAGTAGTAAAACACCGGCACGTCGTGCTGCCGGGCACAGCGGGCAATCCACCAGTTGAAGCCCGGATAGTCGATCAGCACGACGGCGTCGAGACGCTCGGCGGCGAAGATGCGGTCGGCCCGTTTGTACAGCTCCCAGAACTTGTGCAGATTCAGTAGCACCTTCAGAAACCACATCACGGCCATGGCCGTCGTGTTGGCTTCCAGGCGGCAGCCGGCTTCCTGCATGCGCGGACCGCCGTAGCCGAAGCACTCGATACTGGGATCAGCCCGACGCAACTCGCGAATCAGATTGGCCGCGTGCAAGTCGCCGCTGGGCTCACCGGCTGAAAAGAAGATTCGCCGCGAACGATTCGCTGCACGCTGACTCATCGACTGCATCTCCCCGACGTCCGTGGCGGTGGGCTGCTAAGGGTGCTGGCGTCGTGCTCTTCTGACACGGCGGCGGCAGTATGCCACATCCCGCCCGCGCTCAGAAGAGCAGTTGGCGGCCGCGCCAACTGCTTGCAAGGCATCGTTTTTCGCCCTCCGGCCGCCCGCATTCGGTGCGGTCGCAGCAGGGGCGCACACGGCGTTCATTCAGAAATCCGCGCGGATTGCCGTAACGACTCCCCGAACGTCGCGAATGTGGGATGCGGCGAAGAAACACACGGGCCGGCAACTCCCGGAGCTGCAGCGCTTCGCAGCGAACGAACGCCGGGTTGGCACGGATTGAGTCGCGTCAGGGAAGCGCGACGACCGCCGGACCGGCTGAGGCCGCTCGTGCAGGGCGACACGTATTCACCACTCCTGCATGAGGAAACCGTCATGTCTCTCTCCCAACGATTGTCCGCTGCCGTCGGTCGTTTCAAGCCGCGTTCATCTTCGCGTCGTCGCCATCAGCGGCGCCATCGCCTCGAAACCCTGGAGCCCCGTTCGCTGTTGTCGGCGGTACCCATCGGCGACGTGTCGGCGTACGCGTTCAACAGCAATCCGGGAGCGAGAGCCACGCTCTACCTGGACTTCGATGGGCACCAGGAAGCCGAGTACGGCCGTTTCGACGACATCGATATCCCTGCCTACAACCTGCCGGGCAGCGATGAGGCGACATTCGATCTCGAAGAGCTGAGCAATATCGAGACCATCTTCCGCACGGTAGCCGAAGACTATGCACCCTTCAACATCAACGTCACCACGGTTGATCCGAGCTTGAACGGGGCGGCGTCATCAGGCGATGCCTTTGCAAACGGAGTGGGGCTGCGCGTCGCGATTGGCGGCAACTCCTTCGATCTGGACGATGGTTTCGAAGCCGGCGGCTACGCCATGTCCGGCGCGTTCCAGAATGAGCATCCCAACGTAGTGTTTGCGTTCGCGTACTATCCTGACGACTCGACAACTGCGTTCCATGAAAAGCAGATCGCGAATACCGCTGCCCATGAAGCGGGCCACGCGTTCGCGCTGTCCCACCAGGTCGACATCGACGCCGATGGAATTCTCCAGGACTACTACGACCCAGGCTCCGGGGTACGTGCAACCATCATGGGCAATCCAGCATCGCCGCATGCCCGGGCGACGTGGGCGAAAGGACCGATTGGCATCGACATAAACGGCGACACAATCGACATCGGCGACCAACCCGATCCGGCTGATATGCTCATCTTCGACGAGATGCAGATTCTGGCGTCAACGTCGCAAGACCATTTGCCCGAGATTCTGGTTGAGCACGACTTTGTCCCCAACGGATTTGGCTATCGCTACGATGATCACGGCGATAGCCAGTGGACGGCATCGACGATGGAGTTTGCCGACGCCGATCCCCTCAAGGGCATCTACGAGGCTGGTCTGCGCGCTGAGGGCATCATCAGTCAGACGACGGATGTCGACTACTTCAGGTTCCCCGTGACGGGGGCCGAAGGAGAATCCATTCGCGTCTATGCATCCGTCAAAGTCGCACTCCCCTCACCGAATCTCGATGCCGTGCTCGAGCTCTGGGATGCCGGCGGCACGATGCTCGACTCCTACGACGTCCAAGATACGTCGCTGATGTCCTTGAATGCAGAAATCGCGACCGAAGTCGAACCGGGCACGTATTATCTGGCTGTCCGCAGTCACGGAGATTACGGCGACGTCGGGCAATACACGCTGCACGCGCGAGAAGTTGGCGGGCCCCGCATCATTCACGCGGTTCCGCACACCGACCATCTGCGGGTCGTGTTCAACGATCGCATCGATACCGATTCGTTCACGCCCGAGGATGTGACGATCACCGACGGCACCGGTGCAACGATTCCGGCCAACCAGATCAACATTGTTGCTGTCGATCAACGTGAGCGTTCCTTCGACGTCTTCTTCCCGGCCTACTCCACGGTCGACGGCGTGCAGATCGCCATCGGGCCGGGAGTTCGGGATATGTACGGCATCACGATGGATCAGGATCAGGACCTGCGTAACGGCGAGCTGCCGCGAAATGCCAATCCCACGGACGATGTGTTTCGCTTCGAGGACTTCACATCGCCCCGCGTGACCAACGTCGAAGTCGAGGCCGGCAAGATCACGATTCACTTCAGCGAGCCGATGAACCCGGCGACGATCGCTCCGGCGATCCATCTGATGGATCCGAGTGGCAACCTCGTACCAGTGACCGGCGGGCCTACCACTGCAACGTCGACGAGTTTCGAGATTCCGGTCGCGACGTTTCCCGTTGGTGGCTTCGATCTGGCCATCGACACCGACGCGCGCGATCGCTTCGGCAATGCGCTGGCCGAGCCATATGAGTTCTCGATTCGCGATGACGACGGGCCGAGCGTCAAGGGCATCGGGCTCGATGAGACGATCGCCATTGGCGCGAAGAGCACCAAGTCGCTCGCCGGCCATGATCTCGTCGTCACGTTCGACGAATCGATGGACCCGATGAGTTTCGATACGAGCGACGTGCGGATCCATCGCCTGAATGTCACGCCCGACGGCCGATTGATTCGTTCGCCCGTCAATGTGGCCGGCGTCGATGAGTACACCGGAGCCGGATTCGGCGGAGACAAGGGCGACAGGAACCGTCGCTTCCAGGTTTCCTTCGACAACGTGAGCTGGGGCACCTACGAGGTCGTGATCGGCCCGCACGTGACCGATCTGTTCCACAACGAAATGAACCAGGATGAGGATCAGCTAAACGGCGAGCTGGGCAAATTCGGCAACGACGACCGCTATGTCAGCACGTTCGAGATTCGGCCGACCGTTCTCGACAAGCCTGGCAGCTTCGTGGATGAACGCTTGGCGACGCTGATCGATCTCGGCGAAGGGCCGATCGATCCCAGGTATCTCAAGGATCTCGAGGTGATCGATCCGCGCACGGTGAACCCGCCGATCTCCATGGTCGGCGACGATCTCTTCAGCAAATCGTCAGGTAAGTACGGCGGCACCTACGACGGCGGGAAATACGCGCAGCCGGCGTCGCTAGTCGACCGGGCCTTCGCGGAAACGGACAAGTGGACGCTCGATCCGATGTCGTCTCCGTCGACGAAAACGACTGCGATCGAGTTTGGCAGCATGGATGACGAGATCGAAACGCTCGCCTTCTCGAAGCTCAGTGCGCCTCTGCCGAGCACTAAGACTGTCGCCGCGAGCAACTCCTTGCAGAAGAGCTACAGTCCGCTGACTGCCGGCATGTTGGGTGGCGCGTTTTTCAAGTAGCACGCGGCGCGACGCAGAACGCGAGGTGCATGGAGACCCTTTCGGCGGCGACACGGCTCAGTTCGTGTCGCCGCCGCGACGTTTTGCGGTTCTCGACGCGCTCAAGTACGATGGGTCGGCGCTTCCCGCCGGTGGTCGATGGCAATCAACTCGACCGCCA
>CALKYM010000195.1 GCA_938003525.1 uncultured Planctomycetales bacterium
GGCAGACATGCGTGCCATGCGGACAATCGTCGCCGAGCCACTCGCAAAGCTGCTTGGGATCGCTGGTCCGCGTCGCGCACTGACCCAAAGTCGGTTGGATGTCAAGGATCGTCACCCGCAGCGCGTCGCCCGGCGCGGCGTCTTCGACCAAGATCGGACCGGTCAGCGGATTGCTGCCCGGCTGGGCAGCCTTGTCGCGGCGATCGTCGTCGGTGCGGATTTGGCCCGAGAACGCGTCCTCGCTCTCGACCTCGACAGTCTCACCCGAGACGACCCGCAACCGCGGCTCGTGATGGCGGTTCAGTTCGTAGTACAGCGGCCCGATCGCCAGTCGATGCATCGGAGAACTTCGACCCGTCGGGCATTTGGACAACGGCTACCGCAAAATGCCTCTCACGGCCGACTGGTTTCGTCGCCGCTACGAGCGATTGCGATGATACCCGCGAATCCCGAATGCGTCATGCCAGCGACAAGAAATCGCGGCATCAAGCTGACAAGGCGTTGCTGGCGCGCATCGAACGCGCGAACCCCGCTTCGCACCGCGTGTCTCAAGAAGATGCCCATCCAGCAGCAAATCACGCACCACACAGATGAACGATTGCCCAGTTTCCAAATGCCCCGCTCTCTGCATCGGAGATTCGGAACAATGTAGTTGACCTCGCCGGCAGGTCGTGCGTACGATCCAATTATGGTTGCCCGGCGCTAACGTGGTGCCTGGCTGGGCTAGAGGCCCTTCTGATCCCAGGCTGGTCTGGTCGAACGGGAGGGAAGGCTCTAGAGAAAGGAGGTGGTCCTAGTGTGTACGTGTAACCAGAGGTGGCTCAACTGACGAGCAGCCGACGGGCTGCATTCCACACCCGTGGATCGTCTTGCAGCCACCACATGTTTTCGCCAACGCGAAGCCGGCCGGTTCCACCTGGAGCCGGCCGGTTTTTTTTGTGCGCGCTGCGCTTTCTATGAGCTGTGAAGCCTGCATACGGGCGACTCGCTCCGCGCTACCGCCGCGGTCGCTACCATCGCCGCGCCGCCCTGTGGTACATTCCTGCGATCTGCTGCGCCCCTCAGCAAGCGGTGCGCTCGCTTATCTCTACGACGCCGGAATCGATGGGCCGATGGACCAGGTCACCAGCCAGTTAGCGGCCATCGACTACACGATCATCGTCACGTACATGGCCGGCGTGCTCTTCATCGGCACGTTCTTCGCCCGCTACGTGCACACGTCGGGCGATTTCTTCCTGGCCGGCCGGGCACTGCCGTTTTGGGCCATCGGCATGTCGATCGTCGTTAGCGACATAGGGGCCATCGACGTCGTGACCGGTTCAGGCGCCGCCTATGCGCGGGGCATCGCGCAGGCCAATTTCGACTGGATCGGTTCGGTGCCGGCCGTGCTGGTGGCCGCGTTCGTCTTTTTGCCGTACTACTGGCGGGCCGGGGTGTTCACGATTCCGGAGTTTCTCGGCCGCCGCTACAACGCCGCCACGCAGGTGATTCACGCTTCGGTGTTGTTGGTCTTCATGGTGGCCAACGTCTCGATGATGCTCTGGCTGTCGGCCGTGTTTCTCAACCAGGTCTTGGGCTGGTCGCCCGAGACCGGCATCTGGGTGACGGCCATCATCGTGGGCCTGTACACCGTCACCGGCGGTCTGGCTGCAGTGGTGATGACCGACGTGATGCAGTTGGTCGTGATGTTCATCGGCACCGCAGCCCTGTTGGTGCTCAGCCTGTGGGAAGTCGGCGGCTGGAGCGGCATGCAGGCCACCATTCTCGCTCAACCTGAGATGACCGAAGACTACTTTCGCCTGCTGTTGCCGCACGGCGAGGGTACCGAGTACCCCTGGACCGGCATGGTCTTCAGCCTGGGGCTGGTGATGTCGACCGCCTACTTCGTCGGCAACCAGGCCATCATGCAGCGGGCACTGGGGGCGCGCACCGAGTGGGACGCCAAGGCGGGTATGATCTTCGCCGGCCTGTTCAAGCTACTCATCCCGCTGTTGGTGTTTGTGCCGGGGATGGCGGCGCGAGCCATCGACCCGGGACTGGCAAAACCCGACTACGCCGTGCCGACACTGGTCAACACGCTGCTGCCCGCCGGATTGCGGGGACTGATGTTCGCCGCCTTTTTCGCCGCTCTGATGTCGAGCGTCGATTCGTACCTGAACTCGTGCGTCACGGTCTTCACGTCCGACCTGTACCAGAAAGTCCACCGCCGCTTCACCGGCCGACTCTTGGGCGAAGTGTCGGGACTGTGGCTGGGACGCGCGTTGACAGTGGTATTGCTCGTCGGCGCATCGGCCGGGGCACCGGTGTTCGGCAATTTCCAAACGCTCTACGACGCGATCCAAACACTGTTATCGCTTTTCCAAGGCCCCACACTGGCCGTGCTCTTGGCCGGCATCTTCTGGCGTCGGGCAACGGGGTTGGGCGGACTGGCAGGACTGACGCTGGGCGTTTGCCTCACGTTCTTCCTCAACGTGCTGGGGGACTCGGTGTTCCCCTCGACATCCGCCTACCTGTACGTGGCGTTCTGGTCGTTTTGGTTCTCCTTGATCATCACCGTGCTGGTCAGTCTGGCCACGCCCGCCGAGCCCGCCGAGAAACTGCGCGGCCTGGTCTATGGCGAAGTGCTGGCCGACAGTGACACGCAAGCCCTGCTCGAAGCGAGGATGAACGGCGAATGAACGGCTGGCTCGATGCTTTCGTTCGCACCTACGTGGCCGAAACGCGCGTCATCTACGGACCCGCTCTGCGCCGGCTGCACGAGCCGCTCGATGTGTGGTTGGGCGGCCTGTCGATTCAATGGGCGCTTGTCGCGGCGCTCGGCCTGTTCACACTAGCCGGTATCTGGGTGTGGACGCTGCGCAAGTCGTTTGTGATGATCGGAGCCCCCGACCAAAGACCCTGGCGCGATTTGCGAATCTGGGCCACCCTGGTTCTGGTGCCCTACATGGTGATCTATTTTCTGCTGGGCCGCTGAACGCAACGCGCGGCCGCAGTGAACTGGAAAAGCGAACATGGCGACCGATTCGACGGACGATCGCACGGCTCAACACGCGCAAGCGGCCCATCGCCAGCGCGACGGCGCCACGCTGCGGCTGTTGGGTGGGTTCTTTTCGATACTCGCCGTGCTCGTGCTCATCGGCACACTGTGGGCACTCGATCGGCCGCATGCGATGATCGTCAATCTCGCCGCTGGAATGGTGCTGCTCGCCGTGGGTGGCGGCATGTTCTGGAGTGGCTCCCGCGCCCGCCGCAGCGGCGAGCAACAGGCATGATGGGCCAAAACGCACTTGCGCCTTTGCATCTGCCACGAGAAACACCGCAATCAAACCGTCGACCAACGTGAAGCTGCTCGCTCCGCGCATTTCACTGCCCGTCGCGCGACGTCGCTTGCGCCGTCGCCGCGGAATCAAGATTCGTGCGTGGCTGGCGCGCACGGGCGCGCAGCGCCGCGGCCGAAAACGGCATCAGCGCATCGAACTCGTCCGGCTGCCCGCGTACTGCGTCGCGTTCAGAGTCTTCGATGGCACGCGCCACGGCGAAATCGAGCTGCTGGTCGACGCCCACGTAGCGAGCGTGCGTCGCTTTACGGCGACCGAATCGGACTGGTGCGAATCGGACTCTGGGAAATTGTTCGCACCCGCGCTGGCAGCGGCCGCTGCCCGGCGCGCCGCCCACGAACAACTGCTGGCCATCCTGTTGCGCGAACCCGGCTGGTTGCGTCAGCAACCGCAGATCAGTGAAGCTTCCATCGAGCTGGTGCAGTATCCCTACTGGGTCTACTACTGGCGACGGCCGAGCGGTATGTTGGACGTCCGTCTGCTGGATGCCTGGACCGGCGAATTGGCCGGCACCAAGGTCCGTCTGGCCTTCCTCGACGCGCTCTCACGCGCCGCCCAGCCCACGCCACTCGATCGCTAAAGCACTCTCGATGAGCCACTACGAATATCGCGACGGCCGCTTCTTCTGCGATGGTCAACCGTTCTTCATCATCGCCAGCGACTACCAGTATTACCGCGACCGCCGCGAGCACTGGGAAGATCGCCTCACCAAGCTCAAGGCGTCCGGCGTCAATCTGATCACCTTTTACACGCCGTGGCGGCACCATCTGCAGCTCGACGGTGGCCAGCGAACGTACGACTTCGAGGGTCGCACGAAAGACAGCCGCGACTTGCGGAGCTATCTCAAGCTCGTCGCGCGCCTCGAGTTGCTGATGATCGTCAAGCCGGGACCGTTCGTGCACTCCGAGCTCAACGTCGGCGGTCTGCCCGATTTGGTCTGCCCCAGCTTCAATCCCGAGATGCCCCCTGCCCGGCGGCATCACGGCCGCGCCTGCCGCTGGACCTACGACAACAGTCAACTTCCGGCGGCGTTCGACCAGCGCTTCGACGATCTGGCCCGGGAATGGCTCGAACAGGTCGGCGCAATGCTGGCGCCCTACGCGAGCCCGTCGGGTCCGATCATCGCCATCCAACTCAACGACGAGACGCTGTACTGCACGTCGAACGATCCGCCCTGGCACATCGGCTACGAACCCTCGGGCATGCGCTATTACCACGGGCTGCTCACCGAGCGGTATGGCGACATCGCCGGTTACAACGAGCTGCACGGCACCAGCTATCCGGCCTTCGAGTTTGTCCCCGGACCGCAAATCCTCGACACGCACGATGCGGCCAGTTTGCCGCAAAGCCGCGAAGACCTGCTGCGATACGTCGACTGGGGCGAGTATCAATGGCGGATGCGGCGCGAGTTTTACGTCCGCTACGCCAAGTATCTCGGCATCGATCTCCCGCAGCTCACCAACTACGCCGGCATCACGCCGCCCATCGAGGAGAACGTTCCCGACCTGCAGGACGAAGCCCAGGAGACACTGCCGCCCGACCATACGCGGCTCTATCCCGAGTGGTGGTTCGCGATGAATCGCATCGACCACGATCGCGACGCCTACCACTACGGCATGATCAGTTGGCTGGGCGTGGCGGCCTACGATAGCGACGTTTTCTTGCGGTACATCAACACTGCGCGTCGGGCGCGCGGACCGAACCTGGAAGAGAACTGGGGTTTCGCCAAACTCTACGACGCCCGCAGCAAGTACCCGCTGGTGCCCTTCTTCCAGACGCTGGCCTCGATTGCCGGCGGCGCGACCGGCTACGACATCTTCGTCGGCGTCAGCACCGATTACTGGGACGAGACGCTCGACCGGATCACGAAGCTGCAATGTCCCACGTTTCCGTCCGACGCGCCGATCGACGAACACGGCAACCTACGGCCGCTGTATCACACGGCCGTGATGCTCAATGGCTGGTTCGCTGAACACGGCGCGGCGCTGTTGACTTGCGAGCAGGATATCGACGTGGCCTACTTGCTCTACGCGCCCTACGCCTCGGTCTCGTCGTGGATACCCGACCATCGCTACTGGCCGCTGGCCGAGCATGACATCCCGCGGTGCGGACGCGAGGGTTGCGAAGAGTTCTCCCATTCGCTGCAAGAGGCCGGCTACGCGTTTGCGATGTTCGAGCTGGATGCGGCCACCGACGAACAACTCGCCGAGCCGAAGTCCCTGGCCATCCACAGCGCCTTCTTCATGGATGCCGATTCGCAGGAGCGACTCGCCGCTTACATCGAGCGCGGCGGGCGGCTGTTCATCTCGGGCGACCTCCCCGAAGTGGATCTTACCTGGCAGCCCTGCACGCGATTGAAGGACGCCATCGCGGCCGCCGGTGACAACGTAGTTTACCAACAGCAAAACCTGTTCGCCGATGGAAACTTTGCCGATACGGTTCGCGACGCCGGTCTTCACCCGCGCGTGACGTACAGCGACCACTTTCGTGCCTACGTGCATCGCGGGCCGCAAGATATGTTCGTCTTCTTCTTCAACTTCGATCTGGCCGGCGTGCACGACAAGTGGATCGAGTTCGACGGCCAGCGGATCGAGCTGCGCGTTGGCTCGAAAACCTGCGGCGTGCTGCGCATCCGCGACGGGCAACTCGTCGGACACCTGATCAAAGGTGAAAACGAGGTGGAAGGCATCACCTCGGAGGTAGCGGTCCGCTACGGCGACCAGACGATCGAAGGACGCGGCGACCTGAGTTCGGTCGGGTAAGTTTCCCCTCCGGCCAGCACGCCCAACTACTTCAACGACGCGGCGTGCTGCTGAATCTTGCGAATCGCAGCCGCGATCTCCTGCATGTCCTGCTCATCGCCCAACAGCGCGTACTGAGGCACCCAGTAGCTCTCCCAGGCGGAACTCTCCGTGTTCGGGAAGTCAGCCTTCAGAAAGGCGTGCTCTTCGGCCGCCTGCTCGCCCGTGAGCCGCTGCCGGTAGGCTCCCGACTGAAACATATCCAGCTTGTGCACCGGCGGGTAAGCGGCCTGATTGGGGATGCCCTCGGCCGCCATCGCTTCCACAAAGCGCGGCAACGGAACATCCGCAAACTCACTCTGCCGGTACTGAAAGATGTACGCATAGTGACCGTTCCGCGTGCAGCGCTCGTCGCGCCGCTGCGGTGTGATGCCCGGAATGTCAGCCAGTAGTTGATCGAGCAGCGCCCCGTTCGCATCGCGACGTGCCGTCTGTTCGTCGAGTCGTTCAAGCTGCGCGGATAACACGGCACCCTGCCACTCGCTGAGCCGATAGTTCGAGCCGTACATGAAGTGGCTGTAAAACCACTCGCCCGGCAGGCGGCCGCAGTCGTGTACGCTCCGCGCTTTGCGTTCGACTTCGTCGTCGTTGGTGATGATCACGCCACCCTCGCCGGCCGTCATCAACTTGCTCTGCTGAAAGCTGAAGGTGCCGGCGGCGCCGTAGTTGCCTACCTTGCGCCCGCGCCACTCGCTGCAATGCGCGTGCGCACAGTCTTCCAACAGGAACAAATCGCGCTGGCGAGTGATCTCCAACAGGCGATCCAGATCGGCCGGGTGCCCGCCCATATGAACGGCGATCACGCCTTTGGTCCGCGATGTGATGGCCGCCTCGACCTGCTGCGGATCGATGCACTCCGTGTCGCGGCAGATGTCGACCATGACGGGCATCGCGCCGGCGAAGAGCACGGCGCTGGCGGTGGCCACGAACGTGGCATCCGGCACGATCACCTCGTCGCCGGGCCCCACGTCGAGCGCGGCCAGCATCACTTCCAGAGCGTGCGTGCCGTTGGTCACCGCGATGCCGTATCGCGCCCCGTGCAGCTCGGCGAACTGCTGCTCGAACTCCAGCGTCCGCGTGCCGGGAGTGCGCCACCAGACGCGGCTTTCCAAGACGCCCAGCAAGGCTTTCCGCTCGCGCTCGTCGTAGATGGGCCACTCAGGAAACGGCTTCGTCTTGGCGGGCGTGCCACCGTTCAACGCCAATTCAGACATGGGAGCCTAACTTACGTAGATTGATACGATTCGACCGCGACTTGCGCACGACTGCATGGACGCACGACCGATAAACCTTTTTTCGACGCGCGAGCCAATGATCAGCGGTTCTTACTCGCCGCGCACGCCGACTGTCAAGTCGCCGCGGGCCCCAATCGCAAACCGTAAACGGCCAGCGCGGCGAGCACCAAGGCGTGGCGAATCTGGCCGCTGGCGACCAGTTCCGGCACACGATCGAGCGGCACGGTCTCGACTTCGATTTTCTCGAACGGGTCGGGTTGCGGCTCGCCCACGCGCTGGACGCCCTCGGCGGCGTAGAGATAGAGCAGGTTGTCTTGAATGGCCGGATTGGGCCAGATCGATCCCAGCGGGCGAATCGACTGTGCCTGGTAGCCCGTCTCTTCCAACAGTTCGCGCCCGGCGGCGAGCTGCGGATCTTCGCCCGCATCCACCATGCCGCCGGGAATCTCGAGCGTGACGGCCTTGATGCCATGCCGGTACTGCCGCACCAGCACCAACTCAGCCCCGGCGGTGACGGGAACGATATTGATCCACGCCGGACAGTGCAGCCGCACGAAATTTCGCTCGTGCCCCGGAGGCTCGACGCGATAGTAATCCTCGTGCAGCGAGAAGATCGTATGATCGGAATGCTGCCGCGAGTCGAGCAGCTTCCAGTGTTTCTCCGGCATCCCGTTCCTCAACGCTCCTCTGGCCGTCAGACACTCTGCAAGCGTTCACCGCGTGGAGTCTGGCTCATCTTTCGGCCGGTAGACGTCGCTCGCCAGAAAACCGAGCAGCCGCAAATGTGCCTGACCCGCTGACACGAGTCGACGTGCAGCAACGCAAGCTCGCCATCATAAGCGATGCTGCGCCATAAGGAGGTGCGCGCTCGACAGATTCGTCCGCGGCCCCTACGTGAGTGCCGGAATCGGACGGCCGCCGTTGGTGACGATCGGAATCGGACGGCCTTGGGCGTTCGTCCAGTGCGACGAGAGATCGATGCCCAAATGGCGGAACACGGTCGCCGCCAAATCGCCCGGCCGGACGCGGTCGCTGGCGACGTCGTAGCCGCGGCTGTCGGTGCTGCCAATCACCTGGCCTGTCGGCAAACCACCGCCGGCGACGATCATCGACATACAGTTCGTCCAGTGGCCGCGGCCGCGGGTCTTGGTCACCACGGGCGAGCGGCCAAATTCGCCCAGCATCAACACCAGCGTCGAGTCGAGCATTCCGCGATCTTCCAGGTCGTTGACCAGCGCGTAGATCACCTGATCGATGCGCGGCAACAACGGCGTGAGCCCCTTTTCGATGCCACCCCAGCGGACTTCGTCACCGTGGTGATCGAAATAGCCCCAGGCTCCGCTCACCAGGACGAACGTGCTGCCGGCTTCCACCAGTCGCCGCGCCAACAGGCCCTTCTCGCCTATGCTCGTTCGCCCGTAGGCGTCGCGCAGCTTGTCGGGCTCGCGCTCGATATCGAAAGCGGCGGCCACCTCGCCCGAGAGCACCATGTCCAGCGCCATCTGCTGGTATTGGTCGGTGTGTTCCATCGCGGCCGCGCGATCGAAGCTGCCGCGCAGTCGATCCAACTCGCCGCGCAAGCGTCCGCGATCTTGCAGACGCGGGACCTGCATGCCGTCGGGCATGGCAACGCGACCGGCCAACTCCATGCCTTTGACCGGCTCGTACTGGCTGCCCATGTGGCCCGCGCCCCACACGTCAGACTTCCAACTGTCGGCCAGGCCCACAAAGGCCGGCATGCTGGGATGATTCGGTCCGCGGAGCTTCGAGACGATCGAACCCATCGAGGGGTAGCCGCCGCCATCCTTCCCGTCATTGGTGCGGCGAGCAAGTTCGTTGCCGGCCTGCATAGTGATCGGCGTGTGGTTGCTGGCCCGCGCGTCGACCGAGCGAATGATCGTCAGCTTGTCCATGATCCGCGCTTGCAGCGGCAGATGTTCGCAGACCTGGATGCCCGGCACGCAGGTATCGATCGAGCGATAGGGACCGCGTATCTCAGCCGGCGCCTCCGGCTTTGGATCCCACATGTCGATGTGGCTCGGTCCGCCGGAAAGCCAGAACAAGATCACCGACTTGCGTTCGCCACCCGGCGTTTGCCCGCTGGTCGCCTCGGCACGCAAGACGTCGGCTAGCGAAACTCCCGCCATACCGGCAAGCCCGGTCTGCAGAAACCAGCGGCGCGAGCCGACGCGAATCAAATCGCGGGCAGGGGGCACCAGCGGATGGGCGGCCGTACCGGATACGTGCTCAGCACGGTGGCGGATTCCACGCGACGGGCAAGACATGGGGGAGGGCTCCCGGTAGGACCGAGATCTCAGTAGGGCTCAAGTGCGCCGCATTCTAGCCGCAGCGAGCGTGTCAGCCAACGGAAATGGCGTTGCAGCCCCGATCTGTGCAACCGAAGGGGTTTTGTCAGTCGTGCTGATGGTCGTCGTGCCCGTGACTCTGCGACGCCGGTGGCTGGTCGTGCACATGGTGTCCGTGCAATCCGGCCGGTTCGAGAAAGCCGATGCCGTACGCCAGCGCCACGCCTAACAGCAGGCTGATGGAGAGCTTGGCCCGATCGTGCGAATGGAATTGCAGCTCCGGCAACAGATCGGCCAGCGAGATACACAGGAAGGTCCCAGCAGCAAAGGCCAGCGCGCTGCCCACCACCACTTCCGATTCAGACACCCAGTTGTCGACGCTCAACACGAACAGCGCCGCGCCCAGCGGACACATCAGAGCAAAACCGAGATTGACCATTTGCCGCGCTCGCGGCGACCAGCCGCCGGCCAGCATCAACGACGTGATCGACAGAGCGTCGAGCGGCTTGTGCAGAAACACAGCCAAAAACGTCCCCAACCCGAACACCGCCGCGGCCGAGTGTTCATGGGCCTCGGCCACCACGGCGGCGGCCAGCGCCACTCCGTCGATCAGCGTGTGAACCGCCAACCCCAGCGCAATGCCGATCCAACTCAATCGATGCGCACTCGGAGCGGGAGTGTGGCCTTCACTCGCATGATGCACGTGACCGGCGTGGTCGCAGTCGGCGTGCGAATGCCCCTGTTCGGCAACGTCGCCGTTATCGATGCCGACCTCGTGCTGGTGAAAATGGAACACGCGAATCAGGAAGAACATGCCCAGCAGGCCGAACATCATCCAGCCGACTGCATCGTCGAGCGAACCCAGTTGGCCCACCGAGTGCGGCAGCATGTGCCACAGGCCGACGCCCAGCATGAGTCCCGCCACGAAGCTGACGATGATCTGCATCCGGGCGTGGGTGAGCCGAAACATCGACGGCGCCCAGCCACCCAACAGCGAGCCGATCACGATCAGCACGGCGTAGATGGCAATCTGCGCGGTGGGCGTCATGTCAGCATACGGCGAGCGTCGCTGCTCGCTCCCGGAACTGCTCGTGGTTGCGTGGCCGACTTTGCGCGGCGGGCCTGCATGCTATCATTTGCACCGTCCCGCAAGGAAGGCGTCGCGCGACCGCGATGTGAGAGGTCCCTGCCCGAGCAGTCTCCATGCCGCAACCCAAAGTCTTCGTGACCCGACTGATTCCTGATGCCGGGTTGGATCGGGTCAAAAAGCAGTGCGCGGCCGATGTGTGGACCGAGCCTTTGCCGCCACCGCGCGACGTGCTGCTCGAGCGGGTAGCCGATTGCGACGGGCTGTTGGCCTTGCTGACCGAGACCGTCGACGCCGAGCTGCTGGATGCCGCGCCGAAACTGAAGGTCGTGAGCAACTACGCCGTCGGCTTCAACAATGTCGATGTGCCCGCCGCCACCCAGCGTGGCATCTGCGTGGGCAATACGCCCGGCGTGCTCACCGAAGCCACGGCCGATCTCGCCTGCGCGCTGTTGTTGTCTGCCGCCAGACGCATCGTCGAAGGGTCGCGCTACGCGGCCAGCGGCCAGTGGCGCACCTGGGAACCGCGCGGCCACATCGGCCAGGATCTCTGCGACAAAACCCTTGGAATCGTGGGACTGGGACGCATCGGCACGGCGCTGGCGCGCCGCTGTTGCGCGGCCTGGAACATGCGATTGATCTACTGCGATCCCCAACCCAATGCGGAAGCCGAGCAGTCTCTGGGAGCGGAGCGTGTCGATTTCGACAGGCTGTTGGCCGAGGCCGATTTCATTTCGATTCATGCGGACTTGAACGACACCACGCGGGGCATGTTCAACGCGGCGGCATTCAAGAAAATGAAGTCGACGGCCGTGCTCGTGAACACCTCTCGCGGCCCGCTGGTGGTCGAAGAAGATCTCCACGCGGCACTAAGGGAAGGCCAGTTGTTCGCGGCCGGGCTCGACGTCACCGACCCGGAACCGCCTGCGCCGGACAACCCGCTGCTGACGCTCGACAACTGCGTCGTCGTCCCGCACGTCGCGAGTGCCACGGTCTCCAGCCGCAACGGCATGGCCGAGATCGCCGCCGCCAATCTGATCGCCGGCCTCCGCGGCGAGCCCCTCCCCCACTGGGTCAATCCCGAAGTGGCCGATCGTCG
>CALKYM010000196.1 GCA_938003525.1 uncultured Planctomycetales bacterium
TTCGCTTTGTCCGCCGGGATAGACTCCCACACTGGTCGAAACATCGCCGAAATCAACGAGCATCCGCCACGACGCGCCACCACCGACGTGGCCAACGTTGCTGCCCGGATTCACGGTGAAACAAGTTCCTGGTACCGGTCCACCACTGCGGGCCAGCAGTTGCTGCTCGGACAGCGAAGAAACGCGCAACACGTTGATGTTGCTCCATGTCCAGGAAGCGATCTCCCCGCCGAACTGTTGTCGCAGACTGTCGACAGCGCGACCGAAGGCCGAGCGGATGCAATCGTCGCGCTGTTCGCGCTGAGGTGTGCTCTTGTCATCGAACCAAGCAGACTCGGGGTATTCGCGCGTCAGGTACTCGAGCACTTCCAGCATGGGCTGACGCCGATTGTTGCCGGTGAAACCCCACGAGCCGCCGGGCTGATCGATGCCACGCGGCGCCCACTCGTCATCCCAAACTGCCTCGCGATAGTGCGAGAACCATCGCAGCCAGATGGCCGGCGCCTGCGACTCGACGTCGGCCACGTAGTCCCAATTCGAGAGCACGTCTTGCGCTGCTTGCTCCAACGAATCGTCGAGATCGACGGTGTTCATAGCTTCTAGCATGAAGGGCAAGAACGCAGCGGCACATTGATCGTACGTGTCGTTCTGCAGCGGCTTCATCGAGTCGATGGTGAGCCCGTCGGCATCGCGCAGCATGTCGTGAATCCGCCGCGTGCGGTAGCTCGGATCCCACATCCAGCCGAGGTAATGCGGATAGCCGATCGAAGCCGGACGGCCGTTCGCGCTGGCCACAAAACCACAAGCGGGATTGAACGCCAGCGGCAACTCTTCGCGCGGAATAAACGACTCCCAATCGTAATCGCCCGACGCGCCATCAAGCGGGACGCGGCCTGCGCCGCGCGTGCGGATCGGCAGCTTTCCGCACGGGTGCAGCGCGATGTTTCCCTCGACGTCGGCGTACACGATGTTGATGGCGGGCACGCTCACCTGATCCAGGGCGTCGAGAAAGCCGCGCGCCGATGTGGCCCGGGTGGCCCGCCAGAAGGCCAACGGCTCATACGTCGTCCCGTGCCCCGTCCATGCCATACTGATCACGCGCTCGTCACGACTGATCACAGGGCCGTGCACGGTCGAGTCGATTTGCAAGACATGGGGGTCCGCTCCGCGGACGGGAATCTCTTCCGTCAGGCGCTCCATCGTTTTCCACTCGCCACGATGCAGGTAACGCAGCGGATCGTTGTCGTCGACCGTTTCCACGAAGTAGTCAACGGCGTCCGCCTGCATGTTCGTGATCCCCCAGCCGTGATGCTCGGTGTGGCCAATCACGATCAGTGGCGTGCCGGGAAAGGTCACACCGGCCGCATGACGTCCCTCGACGGACAAGTGCGCCGTGTACCACAAGGACGGCAGCATGAAACCCAGATGCGGGTCGCTGGCCAACAGAGGTTTGCCGGACGCCGTTTTGCTGCCGTCGACGGCCCAATTGTTGCTGCCGAAACTGTCGCTGCGCGGCCGCCAGCGGGCCGCTTCCAGGCCATGAAATGCAGCGCGATACGCTGCGGAGCATGACAGCAGCTGCAACGATGGATCAACTTTCGGCCTGCGCGCGGATACCTTTCGCTCTCGCGATCCCTCATTGGAGCCGACTGAAAGCTGGCTGCGATCGAACTGCTCATCGACGATGGGGATTTCGTACGGCCGATCCAGCGGCCACAGTTCTTCGACTGCTGTCGCGCCGAGTTTTTCGACCATCCTGCCAAACCAGAGATCGTCGCTCGTGCCCGACTGGTCCCATCCCATGTACTTGAGCATGACCAGACAGTCGACCGGCTCCCACGGCTGCGGCTGGTAATCGAGCACCTTGAAATACAACGGCAGGTTGTCCTCGTCGAGTTCCGCCAAGCGAGCATTGACGCCGACCGTGTAGGCTTCGATCTCGGCGTGGAACTCGGGGGGCAAACCGTCGCTGTTCCAGAACGCCTGGCACGTGCGGCGGATGCCCAATTGCCGCATGAGAATGTCGTTGCCGAGTCCGTCTTTACCCACGATCTCCGCCAGATTGCCGGACGCCTGACGGCGAAACATGTCCATCTCCCACAACCGATCCGTAGCGTGGAGATAGCCCAATACGCAGGCGGCGTCCGGCCAACTCGTGGCAAAGACATGAGGCACCGCGTATCGGTCGCGGAACACGGTCACCGACTCGCTCAATCCCCTCAGCGTTTGGGACGCTTGCGCGAAGCCGTGAGTCGGCGAAATCGCCAGCGCGACGAGACCGGCAGCCAGCACATAGATCCGCAGCCGTTTCATCACCGTATCTCCGGATACCGCGGCGAGCAGAAGCTCGATGTTAGTCGACCTTCCGAGCACCGTCGAGCAAGCACCGTCGAGCAAGCCGTTCGCCGGCCTGCACTGCGCCTGTTATGATCGTGCGCCAAACAGAAATGGCATCGATTCGAAACGATGTGCCCCGCCGCCCGATTGATACAAGATCATGAAGCCACAGCAGCGACCGCAGTTCAACAAAGAGAGCTGGCTCGAGATGGCCCACTCGTTCCCGTTCTTCAATCTGATCGGGATGGAGATTCTCGACATGGAGCCCGGTTGGTCGAAAGCACAAATCCACTTTCGCCCCGATCTCTGTCAACCGGCGGGCATCATGCACGGAGGCGTCGTGGCGACTCTCATCGACACGGGCATTGCACACGCATTGATTCTGACCGAGATGTTTCAAGAGGTCGCCGCCGATGGCGGAGGAATCGTGTCGGTCGACTTACGCGTGAAGTACTTTCGACCCGTCTCTGAAGGTACGATCACCTGCGAGTCAAACGTGACGCGAATGGGACGGCAACTTATCCATGCCGACAGCGTCGTGACGAACAGCGACGAAAAGGAGATCGCCCGCGGCGATTCGATCTACATGGCCGTCCGCCGCGAGCAGATGGAGAAGCGGACGGGCTGAGCCTGTCGCCAGTGCAGCGGCGGCGAATGCCCGGGAGAGGATTCGAACCTCCACCTCATTGCTGAGACAAGAACCTGAGTCTTGCGCGTCTGCCAATTCCGCCACCCGGGCAGGGTCACCGTCAAATTCCGGGAATACGCGCAGTTTGTCAAGGTGGTCCACCGCGTGTGCCTTGTCCGGCGCGATCGACCGCCTTCAATAGCGCGGCATGCCCGGCTCGATATCAACCGCCCAAGCGTCGATGCCGCCGGCCATGCTTTGGACACGGGAAAAGCCCTGCTGACGCAGCCACTGGGTGACTTGCATGCTGCGTCCGCCTTTGTGGCAGTGCACGACGATGTGGGAGTTGCGGAGTTCTTCTAGTTCCGGCAGCCGATTCGGGATTTCGCTCATCGGAACCAGCCGGGCACCAACGATGCAGACGTGCGCGTGCTCGTCTGTCTCCCGGCAGTCCATCAGCACGAAGTCGTCGGCGTCCAGCCGCCTTTTGACTTCGGCGCACGGAATCTCCAGCGGCAGTTCGCTCTCCGCAGCATCTCCGGCCATCGCTACGTCTCTCCACAGTGCGGGGTCTGGCTCATCTTTCGACCTGCAATACGTTGCCCTGCAAGAAGTGCGGCAGTCGAAAATGCGCCTGCCCCCCTGGTTCTCGGCCAATCGTCGCGCGTCATCGGGAATCTACCAGAAAAAAAACTGCTGTCCCGACGGAACGCGGTCGGGACAGCAGTGCGATGCAGGTTCGTCACCCTCAGAGCTCACCGCAGCGCGGCTCGCCCGATGGGCGAAATGACTAATTCTCGGAGTTCAACGAAATCGTCTCACCACCTGAACGCGTGGACGTCGCGTAATAGGCGTTGACGTCGACGTTGTCCTGAATGAAGCGGACGTGACCGTCTGCAAACAGGTGATTGACGCCGCCCGGATGCAGACTGCTCGGTCCCCAAGCCCAAACGAGGTCGTTTCTGAAGGCTGCCCACTCCGAGCGGCCGCCGACGCTCGCCTGAACCGGCAGGTACCACTGCTCCATCGGCGGATTGGCATTTGGGAAGCGCGGGTCTGCATTGCCGCCACCCCAGTTGATGGCAGCCTGCACGTTTGGTCTGGGAATTGGGTACGGGTTGGGGTTGCCGGCAACGCCGGGCAGAAGGACCTGTCGTGTCGAATCAGTCTCGTCCGACGGACATTGCTGTGGGTCCAAACAGGGCAAGCTTCCTACGGCCCATTGCGGTTCCCATACCAGAGCCCAGATCGACGCCGTAGCGCCGTCGTACCAAGCGGCGAAACGCTGTTCGCGCGTCTCCACGCACAAGAACGTGCCCGAGGTACCGTCGCGTCCGAAATCGGCAAACGTCGTGTTGGCTTTGCTGAACGGCGTGGGATACACCAGCGCGCCGTCCTGCGAGTTGCTGAAGCGTTTAGACAGCGTGCTGGCGCACATGCCCACATAGTTGGTCAGCGCCAGATTGCGGAAATACACGCCGCCCGGCATCAACAGCCGCTGATAGGCTTGCGAGGCCGATTGCTTGTCGCCGTCAAATGATGGGCAGAAAAGGGCAGGGATCAACGTCCGCGCCACGTCAACGTTGCTAAGCGTTCCGCCGCCGCCCTGGGGATTTGGAGAGGGCGTCGGATCCCAGGTCAACTTCCGGTAGTTGACGCGCGACTCGACGGACTGCCCTTCCATGTACGGCAGCACCAGCGTGATCCAACTATAGCAGTGGCCATTCGGTCTGCCGGGACCGTTGACTGCCTGGATGTCATTGCTGGGAAAGTTGTTGATGTCGCTTGGGTCATTGAAGTCGTTCGACTGCGAGTCAATCTGGTATCCACCTGGCCCCATATTGGGCGGGCCGGTAGAAGCCGGCGGGAACGCTGTCAGAGCGTTGGCGTAGTTGTGAATCGCCAAGCCAAGCTGCTTCAGATTGTTCGAACATTGGCCGCGCCTTGCCGCCTCGCGGGCAGCTTGCACGGCCGGCAACAGCAGCGCAATCAAGATGCCGATGATCGCAATGACCACCAGCAGCTCCACCAGGGTGAAGCCTCGACTCCGAGGTCCACGAGACATGGAACCACCTCCTCTTTGAACATAATGAGAATAGAATGAGGCCGCCCGGAACGCGGTCGAATAACCCTCGCGGCGATCTGCCGCCAGAGGCCCAAAATGACTTGCCCCAAGTTCCGGAGGAGACCAAGCGGAGTGTACAGTGGACGTAACTCCTGAGTCAATCATTAGGTTCGGCGATTTCGCGCGACCCATCAACTGCCCGTCAGCCGCCCGCCCAACCCCGCCCCGGCCATCCCCCCACTTCGGTGAGCGCGCGGCAAGTGTAGGGGGAGGATCTCGGTAGCGGTCCCGCGCCGGCACCGAACGCTGAGTCGCCCGCCGACGCTGGATTGATGCAATAACATTCTGGTACATAAAACGTTAGCGTTTCGCCTCCATCCGCCAGCCGAGTAGGGGGTCGTCATCACGTGCCCACCGCCGACGTTAAAGTCGTGCTCGGACCTGCGCGCTCGGGCAAAACCCGACACCTGCTCGACGGTTACCTTCGCGCGCTGGACGAATTGCCGCCCGGCGCGGCGATGTGGATAGCCCCCACCTGGCGGGCGGCCGATGCCATGCGCTGTCAGTTGACCGCACAGCGCGGCCGCGCCGTACTGGCGCCCGGCATCACGACTTTTGAGCGTCTCGCCGAATCGGTGCTCGCCCACAGCGATCGACCGATCCGCCCGCTTGGTCGCACGCTGAAGCGCGCCTTGCTGCGTCGACTGGTTGAAGAGGCTGAATCAACCGGCCGGCTGAAACGCTACGCGACGATCGCGCGGACCGACGGCTTCATTGATCTGCTGGAAAGCTTCATCAGCGATATGAAGCGGCTGGAGATCTGGCCCGAGCAGTTGGCCGCCAAGCGCCACCGGCGTCGGAGCACGGCCGCCAAGCAAAAAGAGCTGGCGCACCTCTATGCCGCCTATCAAGAGTGCCTGAACCGCTACGACTACTACGATGCCGAAGGCCGCTTCTGGACCGCACGCGAGCTATTGGCCGACGGACAACAGCGCCCGCTGGAACGACTGCAACATGTGGTCGTCGACGCGTTCGCGGACTTCACCCATACGCAGCATGAGATTCTCCAACTGCTCGCCGGCCGCATCCGGTCACTGGAGATCAGTCTTCCATTAGACGCCGATCTGCACATCGCAGGGCCCACGACGAGCGACGTCGCCCAGCGCCGCGCGCTGTTTGCCAAGCCGCTGGCGACGCTCGACCAACTCCGCGCGCGTCATGCGGAGCTCACGATCGAGCCAATCGAGCGGCGGGCGGCGAGCGATTGGCCCGCGATCGATCGCCTGGAGCGAGGGCTGTTCGCCGCGCGACAGGTTAGTGATGCGCAGCAGGATGTAGAGCGTATCGAAATCACGGCGGCCGGGCAGGTGCACGCGGAAATCAAGCGCGTAGCACGCCGCATTAAGCGGCTGTTGCTGTCTGGCGATGAGCAATCAGCAACTCTCGTTCGCCCCAGCGACGTCGTCGTCGTGTTTCGCAACGTCGAGGACGTAGCCCGGCGCGTGCAGGAGGTGTTTGACGAGTACGGAATTCCTTGCGCCATCGAATCGCCGGCGAGGCTCAATGCCGCGCCCGTCATCACCGCGCTGCGGGCACTCTTGCACTTGTCAGTCGAAGACTGGCCGTACCGCGCGGTTCTGGCAGTGCTGGCCAACGAACGATTTCAACCCGAACCGTTCTGCACACCTTCGACGCGGTCGGCAACCGAACGTACGATTCGGGAGTTGCAGATTCCCAAGGGGCGACGGTCACTCCTGGCGCGCGTCGCCCGCTTCGCCTCCGAAGCGCCTGAGGGCGACGCCCCACCAGAGGCTGACAATGGCCAACGTGACCGGCGGCAACGCCAGGAGGCCGCGCAAGCACTTCCCTGGCTCGAATGGCTCGACGCACAGCTCAGCGGGCTGCCGCAGCGCGCGACGGCTGCTGGTTGGTCACAGGCGCTGGCATCGCTCGATTGCCTGCACTTCGCTAACGGCCCGTCGGCAGACGGCGAAGTTCGCGCCCGCGGCGATTCGATCGATCGCGCGGCATGGCAAAAAGTCCAGGAGATCCTCGCGGCACTCGGTGCGCTCGATCAGGGCGCAGGGTCAGGGCAACGAGAGTTCGATCAGCGCGAGCTGCTGCGAATGCTCGACGACATGGCGCGATCGGAATCGCTCGTTCAGACGCGCGACGAGACCGACCGCGTGCGCATCTTGTCCGCGGCCAGCGCTCGTGGGCTCTCGATCCCCTATCTGTTCGTGGCGAGTCTCTCCGAACACGTGTTTCCCCAGCCACCACAGGCGGGCCGGCTGTTGACCGACGACGAGATCGACGAGCTGATTCAACTCGATCTGCCGTTACGACATCGCACGGAACATATCAGCGACGAGCTGCTGCTGTTCTACGAGGTCGTAACCCGGGCCGATCGGTATCTGCATCTGAGCTATCCCGCGCTGAATGCCAAGGCTGAGCCGCTGCTGCCCAGTCCCTACATTCAATCCGTCAAAGATGTGCTCGGGCCACAGTTGCGAATCACTGAACGACACGACTTGAGCCCCGTGCCCCAGGACGGCGCGCCGCTCTCACTGAGCGAATGGCGGATCGTGGGCGTACATGACGCGCTTGCAGGCAAGCCGGACCGGCTGCAAAACCTGCTCTTTGCGGATGAGGCGGCGGATCTGGCCGCCAGCATCACTTCCGGTTTCCGGCTGCACGATGCCCGCAACCACCGCGAGTTCTCGGCGTACGAAGGTCTTCTTACCGTGCACGCACACGGCGCACTGAAGCAATCCTTCGGAGCCGATCACGTTTGGTCGGCCGACCAATTGGCCCGCTATGGCTATTGTCCGTTTCGCTTCTTCGCCGAGTCGATCTTGTCGCTCGAACCCCTGCCCCAGCTCGAGCTGGCCACCGACCCACTTCGCCGCGGCTCAGTCGCGCACGAGGTGTTGGCCGCCATCCACCGCCGGGCCAACGAAACCTCTGGTGGCCCGGCTTCGGTGTTGTCGATCGACGCCGACGAGTTCAATCGCTGGTTGCGCGACGAACTCGCGGGCCGATTGTCGTCGCGCGAAGAGACCGCCAGCGTGGGCGATACGCTGCGGTATATCGAGCGGCGTGAACTCGAGCGCGATCTGCTCGACTACTCGTCACAACATGCTAGATACGACACGAAACTGCCTGAACTCGACGAAGCACTCGCTCCGGCTCACTTCGAGGTCTCGTTTGGTCTGAGTCCTGAGAACGACGACGATGATCTATCGACGTCGACGCCGCTGAGACTGAAATCCGGCGACGACGAAATCCTCGTCGGCGGCCGCATCGACCGGCTCGACGTGGGCCGCCGCGCAGGTCACATCGTATTCAATGTCATTGATTACAAGACCGGTCGCAGCATCGACTCGAAGCGCGACGCCGCCCGAACCCAAAACGCTCTGCAGTTGCGGCTCTACGCAGTTGCAGCAAGCGAAGTGCTCTTCACCGATGGCGAAGCCGAACTCAGCGCCGCCGGCTACTGGCGGATAGCGGCCAAGAAGAGCCCCGGCTTTAGTCCCGCCGGCGCCTCAGCGACGCCGCTTGCCAAGCTGCGCGATGCGCTGGCTGCGGAGGTCGGGGCGCTGGTGAGCGGCGTCCGGCTGGGCGAGTTTCCGGTTGTATGCGCGGATGAAAAGTGTACGGCGAATTGCGAATTGCGCACCATTTGCCGTGTCGGAGCGGTGCGCGCGCTGGAGAAGCAATGGCGTCCGCCGACAACAACCAGCAACTGACCGCCGAGCAACACGCCGCGCTCGCCGAGCACGCCGCGTCGGTTGTACTCTCCGCCGGCGCGGGGTGCGGCAAGACCTTCGTCCTCACCCAGCGCTTCATCTCCCGCCTCGACGCCAGCACAGGGCTAAGTGCCGACGCCAGTTTGCGGCAACAGGTGGCCATCACCTTCACCGAACGTGCTGCCCGCGAAATGCGCGGCCGCATCCGCACAGCCTGCCGTCAGCGATTGAGCACCGCTTCAAGCGAGGAACTAGCCTTCTGGATCGACGTTGACCGCCAGTTGGAGACCGCGCGGATCAGCACGATTCATTCCTTCTGTGCCAGCCTGCTGCGGGCCCACGCACTCGATGCGGCGCTCGATCCCCAGTTTCTCGTGCTCGACGAACAACAGTCCCGCGCGCTACTGCGCGAAGTCATCGACCAGTCGCTCCGCGAACTGTTGGCCGGACGTGACGAAAACCTGCTGGTCCTACTCGAGCATTTCTCGTTGCCCCAAGTTCGCGATGGGATCAAGGCCTTCGTCCGAAAGTTGCAGCCGCGCGACTTCGATGCCTGGACCGGACGATTGGCGGCCGACGTTTGCCAGGCATGGCAACAGTTTCACAACGACCACGTGGTGCCCTGGGCCCGCCAGCAGGTGTTGGCAGATCACTCGCTACCGACCCTCGAAAAACTCATCGCCCAGCACCCGGCAGATCATCCGAAGATGCAGCAGCGATGTGCGGAGCTCACCACAGCGTTTGCGCAGCTTGCGGACTGCCCAGACCCGCAACGCCTAGCCGAAGTTTTGGAGCATCTCCGGGCGCATGCGACACTAGCCCATCTCGGCTCGCGAAAAGGCTGGCAAGATGAAGCGGTGCACGAACGCTTCAAGCAGGTCGCGACAGAAGTCCGGGAAGTCGCCAAAACGCACGTCGATCGTCTCCGCTGGTCGGCAGAGGGCATCGAGGACGTCGCTCATTTGGGCCTGGCGATGCTGCGCGTCGCGCGTCGCGCTGCCGATGAATATGGCCAGCGCAAAGAGTCGATGGGCTGCCTGGATTTCGACGATCTGATTCTCCGCGCCCGCGAGTTGTTGTGCGATCCGCAGCATGCCGAGGTGCGGGAGCAGATCGCCGGCGGAATTCAATATCTCTTGGTCGACGAGTTTCAAGACACCGATCAACTGCAATGCGATTTGGTCGAGGCGCTGTGCGGCGAAGAGTTCCTCACCGGGAAGTTGTTCGTCGTGGGCGACTACAAGCAGTCGATTTATCGCTTTCGGGGGGCGGAGCCTGAAGTCTTCCGGCGGCTACGCGAGCGGCTGCCCCAGCGTGGGAGGTTGCCGCTCTCGCGCAACTTTCGTAGCCAGCCGGCCGTGCTGGATTTCGTGAATGCGTTGTTCCACGACTGCTTCGATGGAGACTATGAGCCGCTCGTCCCACATCGCGGGCAAAAGACGAACCCGCCGTGCGTCGAATTCCTTTGGGCCAACGACCAGGCGAGCGATTGTGAGGACCACCAACCCAAGCAGCACTCCGCCGAAGCGCTGCGGGCGCTGGAAGCCGACTGGATTGCCCGACGCATTCGCCAGATGATCGATGACGGCGAACCGGTCATCGCGGTCGACGACGAGAGCGCGCCCGGGACACGCGGCCCGAAGTTGGGCGACTTCGTGATCCTGTTCCGCGCGCTGACCGACGTCGAACTGTACGAGCAGGCCTTGCGGCGGCAGGGGCTCGACTACTACCTGGTGGGCGGCCACGCGTTTTATGCCCAACAGGAAGTTTACGATGTTGTGAATCTTTTGCGGGCCATCGAAAGTCCGGCCGACGAAGTCAGTCTGGCCGGCGTATTGCGGAGTCCCTTCTTCTCGCTTGCCGACGAGACGCTCTTCTGGCTGGCCCGGCACCCGGAAGGACTTGCCGCCGGACTACTCGATCTGCAGGAAGATTGGCCGCTGGAGGCCGGACAGCGACAGCAAGCGGGCTATGCGGCGCAAGTGCTCTCCGCCCTGCGCGCGAAGAAAGACTCCGTTACAGTCGCTTCGCTGTTGCGCGAAGCACTCAATCGCACGGGGTACGACGCGCTGCTCTTGGCGGAGTTCCTTGGTGAGCGCAAGCTCGCGAACCTCGAGAAGCTCATCGAGCAGGCTCGGGCCAACGACGCCAATCCACGTCTCTCCCTGGCGGACTTCACGGCTCAACTCGCCGACTCCGTGGCCCAGATGCCTGACGAAGCGCTGGCCGCCACCCATCCAGAGGTGACCGAAGTCGTGCGCCTGATGACGATCCATCAGGCGAAGGGGCTGGAGTTCCCCGTTGTCATCGTCGCCGACTTGGAGCGCGGCAAGCGTTCATCGAGCGATGTGTTCGCCTTCGATCCGCTGCTCGGACCTCTGGCCAGTGACCCGTACGAACGCGGAGGCACGACGGGGCTCGGGCTGTATCGCACGGCTCAGGCCGCTCAGGACGAATCCGAGTCCACTCGCTTGTTCTACGTGGCCGCCACACGCGCCGCCGAGTATCTGATTCTCGCTGCGGGCGTTAACTCGGTGAACGAACCCAAGGGGCTCTGGCGGAGGCTGCTGGGTCAACGCTTCGATCTCGAAACGGGCCGGGTCCTCTCTGAATTGCCCGCTGGCTACAACGTCCCGCAAGTGAAGGTAACGACTACCCGCCCTGAAGCCGGCCCAACCCAACGCGCACGCCGCCGTGTCAACTTGGTGGAACTGCTCGATACTGCTGACGCGCAGCCATCGGATGTCGATCGCGCGACACCCCGCGAGGTTCGCCCGATCCCCGCCGACGCGGCGGCAATCGAGCGGTTTTCCTTCTCGCAGATTAGCGGCGCGCTGGGCCGTGCCGCCGACGACACGGCAATTGAAAACGTTGATCGTGTTCCAGCCACTTCACCAAGCTCGACAGATATCGATCCGCTTGTGTTGGGAGAGTTGGTCCACCGCGTGTTGGCTGAGTGGCCGGCACTCGCTCGAGTGGGTGATGCGCTGGCCGGTGATGCAGCCGGTTTGGTGCATCGCTACGAGAAAGGGCAGGGCGACGAACAGCAGCCTCTCATCGCGCGCGCCGCTGAACTCGTCGCGACCTTCATCGCTAGCCAACGTGCGGAGGCTATCCGCAACGCTCGCGACGTGCACTGCGAGCTGGAGTTTCTGCTGCCCTGGCCACCGACGACTTCGACTACAGAGGCACCGGCCGGCAGCCGCTCGACGCAACACTTGCACGGCTACATCGACTGTCTCTATCAGGACGCGGCCGGAGCGTGGCATCTGTTGGACTTCAAGACAAACCGCGTCAGCCCGGAGAATGTGACGCAAGCCGCCGAACCCTATCGTCTGCAACTGCTGCTCTACGCGATTGCCGTCCAGAGCGCCCTGGGATTCGTGCCCGACGAGATCGCCGTCGTTTTTCTGGCTGCCGGCCGCGAGGTGTCATTCACGCTCGACGCCGCCGCCCGGCAGTGGATGGCCGCCGAGATCGATCGCGGCATCCAAGCGCTGACGGGCGCCGCTATGCTTCCGACGACATCGTAACGAGCGCGTCAGCAGATCCTTCCACAAACGGTCTCTCACCGCGACGGCCGACTGGCCGCCGAGTATCATCAGCCATGATGGTTGATCGCATCTCCACGATTCCAGGAACACAGTCCTCCATGATTCGCCGCTGCGTCATGTGCGCTTCGACTATGACTTCGGGTGCCACTGCTGGCTTGCCCAGCAGTGCGCGTCTGGCGCGGGGTACTGCTAGACCAGTTAGCACGCGCATCCGGAGTCGATCAAATCCGATCTTGAATCTGGCTTTGCTACTTATTGCGGCTTTGTCGCAGAGCCGCGCGGCAGGCCAACAGCCTGCAACAGACCTCTTCGATCGCGACAATCTCGTGGCTTGGTGCATCGTCCCCTTCGACGCCGAACGCCGCGATCCGCAGCAGCGGGCCCGTATGTTGGCCGAGCTGGGCATTCGCAAGCTGGCCTACGACTATCGCGCGGAACATATACCCACGTTCGACGCCGAGATGCAGGCTCTCAAGCAGCACGGCATCGAACTCGTAGCCTGGTGGTTTCCGACGAAGCTCAATGACGAAGCGCGGCAAATACTCGACGTGCTCAAGCGGCACGACGTGCAAACACAACTGTGGGTCACCGGGGCCGGCGAGCCGACGCGATCGGCAGATGAACAACGGCAGCGTGTACGGGCGGAAGCCGCCCGGATTCGCTCCATTGCCGAAGCGGCGGCCGAGCTAGACTGCCAGGTGGGCCTCTACAATCACGGCGGCTGGTTTGGCGATCCGCTCAATCAGCTCGCGATCATCCGCGAGCTCAATCTGCCAAACGTCGGCATCGTCTACAACCTGCATCACGGCCACGAGCACCTCGACCGTTTCGACGACCTGCTCGCCCGGATGCGGCCGCATTTGCTGGCATTGAACCTCAACGGCATGTCGCCCGGCGCCGATCGCGACGGCCGCAAGATCATGCCGCTGGGCGCCGGCCAGCTCGATCTCGAATTGCTGCGCACGATTCGCAACAATGGCTACCGCGGCCCCATCGGCATCCTCAATCATACGGACTACGACGCGGCATCGAGATTGCGCGACAACCTCGAAGGACTTGCCTGGTTGGTCGAGCGTCTCGACGGCAGCAGTCCTTCCGAACCGCCACAGTACCGTACGTGGCCCGATGCGCGGGCAGAGGAAGAACAGCAGCAGGTCAACCGGCTTCTAGCCACCGCCGAACAGGGCGACGTGCATCGCGGCGCCAGCGTGTTCGGCATGCCCAAGTTCGCGTGTTTGTCCTGTCACAAGGTGGGCCAACATGGCGGCGACGTCGGTCCGGAGCTGACGACGATCGGTCGCGACCGCACCGCCGGCGAAATCGTCCGCGCCGTGCTGTGGCCCAAACGCGACGTGCTGCCGCAGTATCAGGCCGAGACGATCGTCACCGTCGAAGGGCAAATCTATACTGGTTACGTGCGCGAAGAAGATGCCAGCACAGTTACGCTCTTCGATCCCGCCGCCCATCGCACGACCGTCATTTTGCGCGAAGACATCGACGAGCGGCAAACGACCGGGACGCTCATGCCCGATGGTCTGGCCACCGCCATGTCGCGGGCGCAGCAACAAGATTTGCTCGCCTTCCTGACCGCCTTGGGCCGCAACGAAGCGCTCGGGGGCGACGGGCTGTCGACGTTGATGGCCCACGCCCACGTCGGCGCGCCCGCCGACTTTCCCTACGAACCCGGGCCGCTGGTACCCGAGCATTGGCCCAACGCCACACACTTCGTCAATCGTGAACGCCTCTACGACTACTACGCCAAAGAGGCCGAATACTTCCGCCAGCAGCCGATCGTGCCGATGCTCTTGCCGCAGTTCCCGGGACTCGATGGCGGCACGCTGGGCCACTGGGGCAATCAGACCGAAGGCGATTGGGTCGACAATCGCTGGAACGAGACCGAGCTGGGCAATCTGATGTGCGGCATTTTCCGCAGCCCCGGCAAACAGATTACCCGGGCCGTCTGCATTCGCCTGGGCGAACGCGGCGAGCTCTCCGTCGTGTTCGATCCCGATACACTCCGCTATGTCGCGTTGTGGCGGGGAGACTTCGTCACGTTTTCCGATGTCCGCAGCGGCTTTCTCGGTGGCTTGCGTCCCGCCGGCGAACTGCTCCCCGATCCCAACAGCAAACAGCCGCCCGGCAACTACGAGTACCACGGCTTCTACCGCCACGGCCATCAGGTGCTGTTCGCCTATTCGATCGATGGCGTGGAATACCTCGACGCGCCCACCATCAAGGACGGCCATTTCGAACGCGTCGTCGCTCCGCGCGAAGAGCATCCGCTGCGCGCACTGGTTCAGGGCGGTGGGCCCCAGTGGCCGGAGGCGCTCACCACGCGCGGCTCGTTGGGCGCGGGATCACCCTACGCGGTCGACACCATCGAGCTGCCGACCGACAACCCTTGGAACGCGCTGTTCTACATCGCCGATCACGACTTCACCGACGACGGCACGGCGCTGGTCAGTACCATGCAAGGCGATGTGTGGCGTGTGACTGGACTCGACGACGACCTGGACGATGTCCGGTGGCGGCGGTTCGCTTCTGGATTGCACCATCCGCTGGGAGTCGTCGTCGCGCCCGATGGCATCTTTGTCCAGTGCCGCGATCAACTGCTGCGACTGCACGATCTGGATGGCGACGGCGAAGCCGACTTCTACGAGCGAATCAGCACGGCTTTCGAAACTTCGCCCGCCGGACACGACTTTGTCTGTGGACTGGAGCGCGACTCGCAGGGCAACTTCTATACGGCCTCCGGCAATCAAGGCGTGGTCCGCATCTCGCCCGATGGCCTCCGCGCTGATGTGCTGGCCACCGGCTTTCGCAATCCCGACGGACTGGGCCTCTTGCCCGATGGCACCATCACCGTGCCCTGTTCCGAGGGCGAGTGGACGCCCGCCTCCATGCTCTGCGCCTTCACGCCGCAAGATGAGAGCGTGGCGAAGCCTCCCCACTTCGGCTATCGCGGACCGCGAGATGGCGAGCCTCCCACTTTGCCCCTCGTCTACCTGCCGCGCGGGCTGGACAACTCAGCCGGCGGGCAACTCGTCGTCACCAGCGATCGTTGGGGACCTCTGGCAGGGCAAATGCTGCACTTCTCGTTTGGCATGGGCCGGCACTTCCTGGTCCTCATCGATCGCGCAGAAGGCCAGATGCAGGGCGCGGTCGTTCCGCTGGTGGGTGACTTCCGCTCGGGAACGCATCGCGGCGCGTTCAATCCGGTCGACGGGCAACTCTATGTCAGCGGCATGGCCGGCTGGGGAACGTACACGCCCGACGATGGCTGCTTCCAGCGCGTGCGCTTCACGGGCGACCGTGTGCAACTGCCGCTAGGCTTTCACGTTCACGAGAACGGCGTGACGATCAAGTTTGCCGAACCGGTCGATGCGACGATTTCCGAGGTGGCCGCCAATCACTTCGCGCAGTGCTGGAACTATCGCTACAGCGCCGCCTACGGCTCGCCCGAGTTTTCGCCCATGCACCCCGGCACGCCGGGGCACGATCCGCTTGTAATCGCTTCGGCTCACGTGCTGCCCGATGGCCATACGCTGTTCGTCGAGATGCCCGATATCCAGCCGGTCAATCAACTGCACCTGCTGCTCAAGGTCGACTCGGGCGCTGCACAGAACCTTTTCCTAACCGTGCACGAGCTCGACGAGCCTTTCACGGAGTATCCCGGTTACGAGCCGAGCGAGAAGATCATCGCCGCACACCCGATCCTGTCCGACATGGCGCTGGCTTCCGAGCGGCGCCGCAATCCCTGGCAAAAGCCGATTCCCGGCGCGCGGATCATCCGCCTGGACGTCGACAAGAACCTCACTTTCGCCACCCGCGTACTGCGGGCGACGGCCGGCGAGACGCTCGGCATCACGCTGGTGAACCCCGACGTCGTGCCGCACAACTGGGTGCTGGCTCGCCCCGGCACGTTACAACAGGTCGGACAACTCTCGAACCTGCTCGTCTCCAACCCCGAAGCGGTCGTGCAGCATTACGTGCCTGACTCCGAAGACGTATTGTTCTACACCGACGTCGTGTTCCCCAAAGACGAGTTCAGCATCTACTTCAAGGTGCCCGAAGAACCCGGCCGCTACCCGTACCTCTGCACGTTCCCCGGCCACTGGATGGTGATGAACGGCGAACTGATCGTCGCGCCGGCCGAGGAGTGAATTACCCGGGGAATGGCTCACTTTTCTGGCCGAAAAACGCCACCCTGCGAGAGACGCGCCCGCCCGAAAAATGTGTCTGTCCCCTTGTGAACCCGGTGCCATGAACCGCGGGGTCTGCCTCATGTTTCGGCTGGATGAGATCGCGCTACAGGAAACGTCACCGCCGAAAATGTGCCTGACCCCCTGATTCTCCAACGAGTGAGACCACCCCATGCTCGGCCATGCCCGACTGATGGCGTTCGTTTCCACCAGCGACCCGAAGCGCGCGTTGGCCTTCTACGGCGATACGCTCGGCCTGCAACTCGTCGAAGAGACGCCCTACGCGCTGGTCTTCGACGTGGGCGGGACGACACTGCGGGTGACCGTCGCCCAACAAGTCGTCACCGCGCCCTATACCGTGCTCGGCTGGACCGTCGACGACATTCAAGCCACCGCCACCGCACTCCAACAAGCCGGCATCGAACTCCAGCGCTTCGACAACCTCGACCAAGACGCCCACGGCATCTGGACCTCACCCACCGGAGCCCAAGTCATCTGGTTCCACGACCCCGACGGCAACGTGCTCAGCGCCACGCAGGGTTAGGAAGTAGGGCACCGCAATCCGTGCGCGCCGACGCGGTAAGTTGGCCACTCACCACTCAAACTGGCGCCTCCGTGTGCATGGCGCGGGGCGTTAGCAGACAGTTTCGAAACAGCGTCAAGGTACGCACGGTGTGCGGATCCTACCGGTCTGAGACGCCCTCTACTCCCTCCGCCGCATGTGGCCGGTCATGAAGGGGATCCAGTTGCCGTCGTCGTCTTGGAAGGCGGAGGTGGCGATGATGTGGTCGGGTGATTTGAACTCGTAGATGTCGCGGTAGAGGGCCGTCTCGCCGGGGACCATGATGTTGGGGCCTTCGGTTTCGAGCGTGAGAATCTTGCCCGACTCGTCGACCGTGCCTTCGTAGTGCCACAACGTGTTCGTCATCGAATCGACCCACGTGCCGACGTAGCGCTCCTTGTCCGGATCGTAGCCAATGGTCTGGATGCCCGTGTTTACAGCGCCGACGGACTCGTTGCTGATCTCGTTGACGATCCAGAAACCTCCCAACCGTCGGGAAGTCATCGACCCCTCAACCGTGAACGCCGGCTGGTCGGGACCGGCCGTGCCCTCGGACACCGTGTCCCACTCGCCGGCAAACTGTGCCAGCCACTCGTGCTCTTCGGTCGGCTCCGGAAAGTCAGGCGTGTCCTGGGCGTAAGCCGCAATGCCAAGGACAAGTGCCAAGCACGACGCAGTCATCAAGCGGGCAGGGGACATCGTTATGCTCCTTGGTCGGCAGTCGAATGGATGGTGGGAACCGATGCCCCGTGCTGCCAATTGTACCGACGATTCTCGACAGTAGGGCATCGCACCCCCGTGCGTGCCGACGTGCAATCGGTGATGGCAACACATTGGCGCGACGATGGTACGCACGGTGTGCCGACCCTATGAAGTGATATCATCAGGGCCACTTGGCCGGGACGCTGTTAATCGCTTGCCCATGGCCAGCGAGAAGATCTCCGGTTTGCGGAGGCCGTAGGCGATCCAGGCGACGACGCCCACGACGATGGGAAATAAGAACAGGTCGCCGACGCGAACATGCGTTGCGGTAGCGCCGCCGAGATAGCCCGTGAGCAGGATCACGCCGACGAAGTCAATGCCCGGAATCAGATACAGCAGGGCCACCGCCACTTCCACGTAACCGATCTTGGTCATCAGCTCGGTCGTGTAGCCGAGATTGCCGAACATCTTCTCTTTGCCTTCCCACTCGACAAACTTCCCCATCCCGCTGCCGAAGATCAGAAACGCCGACAGCAAGACACTCAGTATCCAGCCGATGACTTGGGGTGTTTTCAGTTTCATGGGAACGTGACTCCACTTTGTGCGTAGAACCCGGGTGGCCGCGACAACTTGTTGTCGGGGTGCCTGTGGCACACGAGGTCAGTCGATTGCAGGTATTGAACGGCAGAACGTTACTACCCGTGGCATGGTTCGCGGCCCGGCGCGCCGGCGACCGGCAAGAACTGGAAACATGGAGTTCGGTCCACCCGTGGCGCAGTCGGTGGCAAGCAAAGATTGAGACCCCCGCGCAGCTCGAATCCGATTGGCGTAGCAACGATATTCTGTGACGCGATTCTGTGACGCGTAGCCGTTAGGAGCAGTCCTCCTATTGCGGCGCAACACCGACAACGAGTTGTCGCTGCCACCCGATGCGTTCTGTCCTACTCCATCGCAATCGGCCGGACTTCGATCGATCCGCCGATAAGCGGCATCTTTTGGGCCCAGTCGAGAGCTTCGTCTTCGGTGGTGGTTTCGATGATGAAGAAGCCGGTCACCAGCTCATTGTCGCGGGAACTGAACGCCACGCCGTCGCGGACGCTCGTCCCATCGTGAATGAGCGTGACGGTCTTGGCCATCGACGACGGCGCGAGGCCACCACAAGATACCTGAACGCCGGCCGCCTTCAGCTTGGCATCGTACGCATTCATGCGGTCGATCTGCTCTTGCTGTTCAGACTCCGAAAGCTCGAGCCAGAGGTTCTCGTCGTTGACGATCAGCAGGAGGTATTTCATGCCAGGGCTCCGATTACAGCGAAGTCGGTTCGCACAGAGTACGACCGTACCCGCTGACTATAACGCCTCCGGCCGTTGCTCTTGGAAAAACTCCAGCCACTGGAGCATGATCGCATCGCGGATGGTGTTGCCTTCGCGGTACTCGTCGGGCGTGCGGCCCCAATAGAAGCCGATCCAGCCGTCGGCGACTGCCTCCGAGCGGCGCACGAAGTCGGCGAATTCGTCGATCCCGCACTTGAGCGGGAACATCTCTTCGATCAGCACCGGCTTGCCCAGGTCGAAGCCTCGGAGTGTTTCGAGAGCTTCGTCCACTCCGCCGCGCTCGGGATAGAGATGCACGCTGATGAAGTCGAGCGGCTCGGCGATGTGCTGGGGAATGAACCCCGACGTCAGCCCAGCGCGGTCGAGGCTCCAAGGAACCAATCCGACAGTGATCATGTGGCGCTGGTCGACGCGGCGGATAGCAGCGACCAGCGTGTCGACCCACGCCCGGGCGATTGCGTGCCGCGGGCGGCCGCGTGTTTCCAGCGCGATGAACTGGACGAAGTGCTTGCCGGCGAAGGCCGGACCCAGCCAGTCGTCGCGCTTGTTGGGGCCGCCGGGTACGACCGGTTCGTTCATCAGGTCGTAGCAGAACACGGCCGGGCTTGTGGCGCAGACTTGCGCCACCGCCTCCCAAAATGTGACCTGCGCGGCCCAGCGACCGGCCTCGTCCAGCGCGTCGTACCAGGCGGGGACGTCCTGTTTGTGGTAACAGCCCAGCCCCGTGATATCGAGGTACAGCCCGACGCGTTCGGCCAGGCGGATCAAACGCCGCAGGTGTGCGAGCGCCGTCGGGTCAGGCTCATCTGCGGCCCGCAGAAAGCGTCCCGTCTGCAAGTGGACGCGGACCACGTTGGCGCCCAGTTCGCGCATCTCGGCGAAGTCGGCTTCGACCGTGGGCCACTCATGCTCCCAATAGTCTTCCAAGAGCCGCGCCGCTTCGTGCTCGTCGTGATCGTAGTTGAAGCCCCAGGGGATGAACGTCGAGCCATCATCGCGAACGAAACGGCTGCCGTCGTCGGCCACGCGGATCCAAGGCAGCTCATCGCCGCAGACCGCCGACAGCGACAGTGCGAGGCACAAAGCAACCAGCGCAGATTGCGAACGGGCAACCATCGTTCAGGCGATTATCACCACTATTGCGCGGCGGCTGTCTTGTTCGCGGCGACCGGTTCTTCGGCCGGCTCAATCACGCCGGCAAGTAATTTGACCCACTCGGGCGTGCGCCGCATGAGCGTACCGCCGGCCGAGTAATTGCCCACCAGTCGTACACCGACAAGATCGAGCTCGGGAATGACGGTCAGGTTGTTGCCCAGCAGACCCAGCGCGCTGTAGTTGTGGGGCACGTCTTCGCTCTCGAAGTCGATCCACCACAGCCAACCGTAAGGCTGTTTGCGACCGCCCACCGAGTCGATCTCGGTGCGCTGGGTGGTAGCCTGCTCGATCCAGTCGCGGCTCAAGAGCTGTTGGCCCTCCCACTGACCCTCGGCCAGGATGAACTCGCCGAAACGGGCCAGGTCGGCCGCTGTGCTTTGAATGCCGGCGTAGGTGATCACGTTGCCGGCGTTGTCCCGTCGCCAGGACGTGTGCGTCATGCCCAGCGGTTCCCACAGCCGCGCCCGCATGTAGGCTTCGGGATCCTGGCCGGCCGCGGCGGAGATCACGGCCGACAGGACGTTGCAGCCGGCGTTGTTGTATAGGCAGCGCTCGCCGGGTGGCGTGATGATGTCGGCATCCAGCGCGGTGGTGAGTTGGTCTCGGGAAAAGACGAAGCCGGTCGCCTCGCGTAGTCCGGAAGTCTGTTCCAAAAGATGCCGCAACGTGACCGCGGCCTTGTCGCCTTCGCTCCAGCTCGGCACGTACTTGCTCACGGGATCGTCGACGCTTTCGATGCGCCCGTCGTCGATCAAGAGTCCAATGCAGGTCGAGGCATACGACTTCGACACCGACCAGGTCTCGAAGGTCGAGTCCGCGTCGCTGTCATTCCAGTACCACTCGGCAATGGTTTGGCCCTTGTAGCGAATCGTGGCCGCCAGCGACTTCGTCTCTTCGAGCAGCCCCTTCAGCTCGGCGAGTCCGTCGGAACTGACTTCGGCCGGCAAACTCACCGCAGGTTCCGCGGCCTCGCAGCGGGCTGCAAGGCCGGTGACGAGACTCGTCGAAGCCACCAACAAGAGAAGCACCAGCAGGGGTGAGCGACGCATTTTCAGACCTCGCCGTTAACGAGAGCAGTGTGATTGTGGATGCACGCATGCCGTCGGCGGACGGCGACGCGCATCAGTGTAAGTCACTCCGCCGCTCAGAGCGAAAGCAGCCGCTACCACCCGGCTCCCTCGAAGCCTGTGAGACCAGGTAGAGTTTGCGGGCAGTCCTTCGCGGCAAGGCCCGTTTTACCGCAACAATCGTCAACGCCACCTGCCAGAGTCGACCGAAGATGTCAGTACGTCTGCATCCGCCGATTGCACGGCGGCTGGGGGAGCTTGACGGAGGGGGGTTGATGGTCGACTGGGCAAACTTTGCGGGCTGGCGTCGAAACGTACTGCATGGCCTGTGCGGCACGGCAGCGATACTCTGGTGCTTGATCGCGCCACGCGCGGCCGTAGCGCAACAGGGCGCGGCGTTCTTCAAGGCCGGTCCGGCGTTCGCGCTCAACAACGCCTTCTACGAAAATACCAATCTGGGCTGGTCGACGGCCGGTGGCTATCGACAACCGTTTGCCGGGCGCGGAGCGGCGGGGTTCGTCTTCATCGACTTGGGCGGGTCCTACCTCTCGATCACCGGTGAAGGCAACACCGAAGACGTACCGGGCGCGTTCGTCGTGACGGATGCGTTCGGAGCGTCGACTTCGACACCTGTGGCTAACCTGGTCGACGTGACGGTCCGCGACCTGCGCCGCGCCAGCGTCGACACGGCCATCGGCTGGCAAGCCACGCCGGGCGGTCCGGGCGGCGGGCTGGGAGCGATGTTTCGCTTTGGTGGCCGTTTCGGGCATCTGCACGCGCGAGTCAATGAAGTGACGACCGCTACGACCAATGCTCTCATCGCGGGCGTGCCCGCCGGCTCGACGTTCACGCTCTTGAAGAACTATTCAAAGACCGACACGTTCGGCGGGCTGTTCTGCGGTGGCGGCGTGACGCTCACCAATCGCAGCTTCCAGACGCTGGCCCTGGGCCGCATCGGCGTGGCCGTCGGCGCCGAGTTCGAATACTCCTACGACTGGATCGATCTCGGTAACCTGGAAGACGCTGG